>JBOGGF010000526.1:0-2253 GCA_050743965.1 Acidimicrobiales bacterium | reverse complement strand
CCGCCGCGTTCGCCGTGGACGTCGGCGCGGTGGTGTGGGCCGGCATCGCCGCCGTCGTCGTCGCCTGGTTCACCGTGACGGGGCTGTCCGGGCGCCTGCCGCACGCCGGTGACGTACTGGGATGGCTCGTCGGCTCGTGGCTCGCGCGGCTGGTCGCAGTCGCCGCCTGGGTCGCCGTCGGCTGGCACCTCTTCAACCAGCGTCCTTGAGGGGAGGTGTGGCGCCGCCGGGTCGCCTGGGTCGCCCGGCCGCTGGGTCAGCCGGTGAGATCGTCGACGGCCGCCTCGATCGCCCGGTGGAAGGTGGGATAGGCGTAGATCATCCGACCGAGCGTCGCCGTCGGCACCTCGGCGTGGACGGCGAGGGCCAGCATGCCCAGCACCTCGCCGCCGGCCGGTCCGGCGGAGGTGGCCCCGACCAGGACCCCTCGCCGCTCGTCCTCCACCAACTTCACCAGGCCGGCGTTGCCCGGCCCGTGGATCCACCCCCGCGCCGAGGCAGCGACGTCGGCGGTGCCGATCCTCACCGCCAGCCCCGCCGCACGCGCCTGGGCCTCGGTCATGCCCACCGCCCCGATCTCGGGATCGGTGAACGTCACCCGCGGCAGGGCCCGGTAGTCGGCTGCCGGCGGGTCCTGGCCGAGGATGTCAGCGGCGGCGATCCGCGCCTGGTGGACGGCCACATGGGTGAAGGCGCCCTTGCCGGTGACGTCGCCCACCGCCCACACACCGGGGGCCACTCGCAGCCGGTCGTCGACCGGGACGGCCCCCCCGCCTTCGTCGATCCCGAGGATGCCGGCACCGATGGCGGCGAGGTCGGGCCGCCGGCCCGTGGCGACGAGGAGCCCCTCGCCGGTCACTTCGCCGCCGGGCCCGAGGTCGAGGGTGAAGCCGCCAGCACCGTGGGCGACCGAAGACACCGACACGCCGGCGTGGACGGTGGTGCCGTCGGCCACCAGGGCGTCGGCCACGAGCGACGACACCTCGGGCTCCTCCGTCGCCAGCAGCCGCGGCGCCAGCTCGACCACCGACACCGTCACGCCGAAACGGGCGAAGACCTGGGCCAGCTCCAACCCGACCGCACCGCCGCCGAGCACGACGAGCGACGCCGGCAGGACGGCGCACTCGATGGCCGCCCGGTTGGTCCAGTAGGGCGTGGCGGCGAGCCCGGGCACCGGGGGCACCGAGGCCGCCGCCCCGGTGGCCACCACCACCGCCCGGCCGGCGCGGAACCGGCGGTCGCCCACCGTCACCGTGTCGGGCGACGCCAGCCGGCCCCGGCCCCGCACGAACGTCGCGCCCATTCCTTCCAGCCGCTCCACCGCCACGGTGTCGTCCCATGTGTCGGTCAGCTCGCGCACCCGGGCGGCGACGGGGCGCCAGTCGGCGACGGCGTCGATAGTGCCGGCCATGCCGGGGACCCGACGCGCCTCGGCCAGCAACCCGGCGGACCGCACCATGGCCTTCGACGGGATGCAGCCCCAATACGGGCACTCGCCACCGACGAGCCGCTCGTCGACGGCCACCACCGACAGCCCGGCCTGGGCCAGCCGGCCGGCGACGTCCTCCCCGCCTGGCCCGAGGCCGAGGACGATGGCGTCGACCTGCTTGGTGGCCGGCACAGCGGCGATCAGGCGACCGGCGGGAACGCCGCCCGGGCCCGGGCCAGACCGGCGGCGAGGCTCCGCACCTCGCGGTCGGCGTCCCCGGTCAGCGCGACGACCCGTGTGGTGGCGGCGTCGCCGGCGGCCGCCAGGGCCACGAGCCGGATCCGGCCCGAGGCGTGCCGCACCTCGGTCGCCTGGCGCAAGGCGCCGTCGACCTCGGGCTCGCCGGGGGCCAACCCGTCGCCCATGGCCAGCAGGCGGTCCACGTCGGTCGCCACCTCGTGCAGACGGCGGGACAAGAAGGGCAGCTCCCCAACGGCGCCACCGGCGGCCTCGGCCTGGCGCACGGCGCGCTCGGCCACACCCACGGCGCGCCAGAGATCGTGCCGTGCCCGGGCGGTCGACCACGACCCGGCCAGCCGGGCGGCGAGCGGCGCGTCCGCGGGGGCGGGGGAGCGGGCCATCGCCCAGAGGACGGCGGTACGGCGGACCGCGGTGTGCCGGAGCAGTGCCCGCAGGCGCCGCCGGGTCGCCCGCCATACGAGCGCGGCCGCGGCCAGCACCGCCGCGGCAACGACGGACACGAAGACGAGCGAGGCGACGAGCACACCATCGACGGCCAGCACCCCGTCGAGTATAGGGCCGGC
>JBOGGF010000525.1:0-3763 GCA_050743965.1 Acidimicrobiales bacterium | reverse complement strand
GGGGTGACCGAAGTAGGTGGAGATTGCGATGCTCGGGCGGTCGGATGCCTCCCCGAGGCGCCGGTAGGCGCGGCGAAAGGCGTCGAGCTCGTTGGGGCTGCGATCTTGGGCAAGGGCCGGCTCGTCGAGACGGACCCAGCGGGCACCGGCCGCATCGAGCAGTCCCAGGAGCTCGACGTAGACCTCGACGAGGCGGTCGAGCAGCGACAGCGGGTCGAAGTCCGGGGCCACGGAGGCGCTGCGCAAGAGGAACGTGAGGGGCCCCAGCAGCACCGGGGTGGTCCGGACCCCGAGCGCGGTGGCCTCTTCCAGCTCGCCGACCGCCTTGGACGGGCCCGCCCTGAACGTGCTGTCGGGGCCGACCTCGGCCACCAGCTGGTGGTAGTTGGTGTCGAACCACTTCGTGAGCTCGAGCGGTGCCACCGTTACGCCGTCGAAGATCGCACCGCGGGCCATGGCGAAGTACCGGGCGAGGTCGACAGGCCGCACCAGCGGACCGAACCGTTCGGGGACGGCGCCGACGGCGAGGGCGGCGTCGAGCACGTGGTCGTAGAGCGAGAAGTCGTTCGAGGGCACGAAGTCGACGCCGGCTGCGGCCAACAGCTGCCAGTTGTGGGTGCGGATCGCCGCCGCGTGCGCCTCGAGCGCGGCCTCGCCGATCCGGCCGGCCCAGTAGCCCTCGAGTGCCCACTTGAGCTCGCGCCCAGGACCGATGCGGGGCATGCCGTGGACCGCGGTCCTCATGCCACCTCTCCTGCCCCGGCGTCGATGCCCTCGGCGATGACGGTCGCGACGTCGCAGACGCTGGGCACGTCGCAGACGCTGCGCTCGTCGGCGGTCCCCAGGTGACCGGCGACGGCCAGGCCGTCCAAGAGCAGGTGGAAGTAGACCATGCCGGCAAATGGGGACCACCGGGTAGCCAGGGCGGCGAGGTCGTCGTAGCCGGCGTCGGCGGAGAGGCCGAACCGGCGACGGAGGCTGTTGCGGGCGCCGACATCGTCGCCGGGCAGCACGTGGAGCCTCCCGAGCCCGCGCAGAAGGACATACTCGGCGCTCCAGCGGCCGATCCCGGGCAGCGCGACCAGGGCGGCGACGGCTCGGTCGTCGCTCAGGTGCTCCAGGGCGTCGAGATCGAGTGTCCCGGACGCCACCCGGCGGGCGAGGAGGACGAGGGTCCGGGCCTTGGCTTGGCTGAACCCGAGGCGGCGCAGGTGGGAGGGCTCTGCACCGGCGAGGTGCTCGGAGGTGGGGAACCCCGGCGTGGCGGCGCGGACCCCGGCCGTCGGGCCGTAGACGAAGGCGAGCCGGTCGAGGAGGTGGATCCCTACCGTGAGCGAGAGCTGCTGGCAGGCGACCGCGTTGACCAGGGCTTCGAACGCGCTCGGAAAGCGAGGCGGGCGAACGCCAGAGCACCGCCGGGCGAGCTGGTCCAGGCGTTCGTCGCTCCTGGCGAGATCGTAGAAACCGGCGAGATCTGCCCCGAGGCCGAGCGTCCGCTCCAGGGTGCGCCGGACCTGGTCGGCGGCGGCATCGCTCGGCTCGCCGCCCCGGCGCCGCAGCTCGACGCCAAGACGTGGCGGGTGGGCGGCATCGTCGGGCTCCTGGCGGACGGCAACCGCCACCGGTCCTCCGCCGGCCACCAGGGTCCTGCGGTAGGTGGTGCCGTCCCAGGTGTCGATGGTGTTGTGAGGACGACGGCGCAGCGCCCACACGGTGAGGTCGAGACGGAACGGCGAGCGGACCTCGAGCTCGATACGGCGGGTACCCACGGCCCGGCTACCTCCCCTTGGGCCCGACGATGACGTCTCGGAGCACCGCCGCGCCGGAGCGCTCGACGTCGCGGGTGGCGGTGAGGAGCACGAGGCGACCGCGCCCGGCGGCGAGGCGCAGGCAATCGAGGACCGGGGCGGCGGGCTCGACGGCGAGCTCCGCTCGGTAGCGTCGGGCGAACTCACCAAAGCGCTCCGCGGCGTGCCCGTACCAGCGGCGCAGCTCGGTGCTCGGGGCCGCTTCCTTTTCCCATTCGTCGAAGTCGACCGAGGCCTTGGTGACGCCCCGGGGCCACAGCCGGTCGACGAGCACCCGGTGCTCACCGGGGCGCCGCCCCGGATCCTCGTAGACCCGGACGACCTCGACGCCCGACTTGGCCGCGACGGGGGTCACCGTGCCCTGAAGCCGAGGGCGTACGCCGCGTCCTCGTCGATCTTGGTCGGGCTCCAGGGCGAGTCCCACATGACACGATCCTCCACCTCCACGCGCTCCTCGACGGCTTCCAGCTCGGCGACTGCTGCCATGATCGTCTCGAACGGCTCACCGCCCGGTGCGATGATCGGCCGGGCGTCGACGGTGGCCATCGCCCTCTCCTTCCTGGGGTGCCGGGAGGCTCCCCGACGTGCCTCGTTCTTCTGTTCTCAGCTAGAACTTACCAGGTATTCGGCGCATCGCCCACCGGATCAGCGGCTGGACAACGGGGATGTGCGCGTCGGCCGCAGCCAAGGCAACGTTCGCCGCCTTGCGAGACGGCCGGCGGCCGGACGGGGTGGAGGTGGGCCTGCCCGGAGGTCGGCGCGTCGGCTTCCCCGCCCGAGTGGCACGCCGCGGGCCGGGCCACCCCGGCGCCACCCCCGTCCTCCCGTACATTCTCTGCTTGCGCCTAGAGATACACTGGAGACGTGGTCAGTACGAGCGTCACGACACGGGCCAGAGCAACGGGGAGCGCTGCGCCACGCTGGCAGGAAGCGGCGGTGGCCGAGGTGATCGAGGAGGCCCCCGACGCGGTCACCTTGCGTCTCGGGCTCGAGGAGCCAGGCGGGTTCCTGCCCGGCCAGAACTACAACGTCCGGCTCGCAGTCAGCGGTCGTGAGCGCCCCGTGCAGCGCGCCTGCTCGGTGGGGTCGTCGCCGGCACCGGACCTGTCGGTGATCGACCTCGGCGTGCGCGAGGTGCCCCCGGGCCTGCGCTCCCCCCTGCTGGTCGGGCTCCGACCCGGCCGGCCACTCCCGGTGCGGGGCCCCTACGGCCGGTTCACCTGGAGCGGGCAGGACGCCGGGGGCGCGCTCCTCGTCGGGGCCGGCAGCGGCCTGGTGCCGCTCATGTCGATGCTCCGTCACGCCGCGTACCGGGGACGAGCCGACCCGGTGTGGCTGATCTGCTCCGCCACTACCCACGACCACACCTCCTACCGTGACGAGCTCGCCGACCTGGCCGACCGGCACCGCTGGCTGCGGCTCGTCCAGTGCATCACGCGCGACCCCGCCGAACGCCGCGCCCACTACCACGGCCGGGTGGACAAGGGTGTCGTGGCCGAGACCCTCGGGACGGCGAGGCCCACCGCGGCGTACCTGTGCGGGCCCCCGGCCATGGTCGAGTCGGTCGCTGTGTCGCTCGTCGAGCTCGGGGTCGACCCCGGTCACATCGCCACCGAGAAGTACGACTGATATGCCCGCTGAGACCCACCAACGGGGGGACCAGGTTGATGCCGGAAGCGTCCTCGAGCTGCTGCAGTTCCTCCTCGGCGATCACGCCGACGAGCCCGGCGAGGAGGTCCCACTGTCGGCGCTCGACGTCGACGCCGACAATCTCGGCATCCTGTGGGACACGGTGCGCGAGGAGCTGGCGGAGCGAACCGTGGGACCCGAGATCGACCCGGGTGATCTCGACCCGGGTGATCTCGACCCGTCGATGACCCTCGCCGAGGCGGCCAAGGCCATGGCGTCGCTGCTCGAAGGCGCCGGCGATGACGGGCACCGGCGATGACCAGCGC
>JBOGGF010000524.1:0-2452 GCA_050743965.1 Acidimicrobiales bacterium | reverse complement strand
TACCCGGCTGCAATATCAGGGTCTGACACCTCCACCTCGACCGCCACCGCCACCGCCGTGGCGGCGCACCGTCGGCGTGGAACATGGCCACCGCGGTCGCGCGTACACTTAGTTAGGCGAACTAAGTAGAATGGCGGTATGGGTGATACGACGACCAGCGCCAAGCGTGCACGGACGGGCGGGCGCGCCGCCATCCCGGCCCCGGTGCCGGCGGGAGCACCCGGCGACGCGCCACTGGCAGAGGGAGCCCCGGGGGAGGAGCTGGCCGCCCGCCTGCGGATCGCCGTCACCCGGCTGAACCGCCGCCTGCGGCAGGAGTCCCTGGCCGGGGTGTCGCCGGCGCAGGCCTCCACCCTCGGGACGATCAACCGCCTGGGCCATCCCACCCTCGGGGAGCTGGCGGTGGTCGAGCAGGTCCAGCCCCCGACCATGACGCGGCTGGTGGGCTCGCTGGAGGCCGCGGGCCTGGTCGCCCGCCATGCCGACAAGGACGACGGGCGGATCGTGCGGGTCGAGGTCACTGCCGGCGGCCGGCGGAGCCTCGAGCGCATGCGCACCCTCAAGAACGCGTTCTTGTCCCGGGGCCTCGCGGCGCTCGGCGACGAGGACCGTGCCGCCGCGGCTCGGTTGACCGCCCTGCTCGAGCAGCTGGTGGGCGCGCCATGACCGCCGTCATCCTCCGCGCCACCCGGCAGACGTTCCTCGCCCTGCGGATGCGCAATTACCGGCTCTACTTCGTCGGCCAGGTGATCTCGGCCAGCGGCACCTGGATGCACACCGTCGCCCTGGGCCTTCTCGTCCTGTCGAGCCGGCTGCACGGCAACGGCTTCGACGTGGGCATCGTCATCGCCCTGCAGTTCCTGCCGATCCTGCTGGCGGGCAGCTGGGGCGGGCTGGTGGCGGACCGGGCCGACAAGCAGCGCCTCCTCTTCGCCACCCAGTCGGCTTCGGGCGTGCTGGCCCTGGCCCTCGGCCTGTTGACGGCCTTCGGCACGGTGACCATGACGGAAGTCTTCGTCGTCGCCGGCCTCTTCGGTGTCGTGAACCTCTTCGACAACCCTGTCCGCCAGACTTTCGTGTCCGAGATGGTCGGTCGGGAGCTGCTGCCCAACGCCGTGAGCCTCAACAGCGTCGTCATGAACGCGGCCCGGGTCGTCGGGCCAGCCCTCGGCGGGGTCCTCATCTTCACCGTCGGGATCGCCGCCTGCTTCCTCTTCAACGCCGCCTCGTACGGGGCCGTGCTGGTGGCCTTGGCCAGGATGCGCCGCGCCGAGCTGTATCCTGCGCCGGCGGTGGCGAAGGCCAAGGGTCAGGTGCGCCAGGGCCTCCGCTACGCGTGGTCGACGCCCGAGCTGCGCCGCCCGCTCCTGGCGATGTCGGTCGTCGGGGTGTTCGCCTTCAACTTCCCCACGACCCTCCCGCTGCTGGCCGAGGGCACGTTCCACGGGGGCGCCGGGACCTACAGCGCCCTGACGGCGGCCATGGGCATCGGCGCGGTGGTGGGCGGCCTGGTCGTGGCCCACCGGAGCCGGCCGTCCGAGTCGCTGCTCAGCGTCATCGGGCTGGCGTTCGGCGTCATGCTCGCCGCCGTCGCCCTCTCGCCGACCGAAGCGGTGGCCATGGGAGCGCTGGTGCTCATGGGCTTCTGCATGATTGCCTTCATCGCCACCGCCAACGCCACCCTCCAGCTCACCGCCGAACCGTCGATGCGCGGCCGGGTGATGGCCCTCTACGCCACGGCGTTCCTCGGCAGCACCCCGTTGGGCGCCCCGCTCGTCGGCTGGATCGCCGATGCGACCAGCCCGCGGATCCCCCTCGTGGTGGGGGCGGCGGCAGCCGTCGCCGCCTCGGTCCCCCTGGCGCTGCACGCCTTCCACCGGCGGCCGGCCGAGCCGGGGCGCCCGGCGGCGACCCGCCCCGATCTC
This sequence comes from Acidimicrobiales bacterium, assembly GCA_050743965.1. Classification (GTDB taxonomy): domain Bacteria; phylum Actinomycetota; class Acidimicrobiia; order Acidimicrobiales; family RAAP-2; genus DAHUZJ01. Next base: position 527 of record JBOGGF010000524.1, on the reverse strand, counting down.
GCCGCTTGATCGGTCCCCGTCGCCGACCACTGCGGTCCGCCGCGCCGGCCCGGGCCGCAGCGCGCGGGGCGGACACCAGGGCGCGCCGCTCAGCCGACCTGCTTGGGCTCCTTGGGCAGGCCGAGCACCCGCTCGCCGACGATGTTGCGCTGGATCTCGGCCGTGCCGCCCCAGATCCTCTCCGACCGGGTGAAGAAGAACGACCCCTGCACGTCGTCGACGGGGTAGCGGCCGCCGCCGCGCCGGCGGGGCCCGCGTCCGGGTCGCGCCGGAGCACGATCCCGTCGAGCCCGCGCGCGTCCGTTGCCAGCTCCATCGTGCGCTGGCGGGTCTCCGACCAGAACAACTTGTTGCAGGCGGCGAGGGCGCGCCGCTGGCGCACGAGCGGGTCCTTGTCCTTGCCCCGCTGGCGGGCGGCGTCGACGATGGTGTCCAGCTCGCGGGCGAAGCGGCGGTGGCTGGTGGTGGCGGACGACCCCCGCTCGAAGCCGAGGGTCGTCATGGCCACCTTCCACCCGTTGTTCACG
>JBOGGF010000523.1:0-5107 GCA_050743965.1 Acidimicrobiales bacterium | reverse complement strand
GGCCGCCGCGGGGTCGTCGTGGCCGGCGCCGGCGCCGGACCGCCAGAGCGGGTCCTGGCTCTGGCGTCGCGCCTCGGATGGCCGGTGCTGGCCGACCCCCGCTCCGGATGCCGGACCGACCATGCCTGCGTGGTGGCAGCGGCCGATGCGCTGCTGCGGTCGGACGAGGTCGCGGCGGCCCTCCGGCCCGAGGTGGTCCTCATGCTCGGCGCCCCGTGGGCGTCCAAGGTCGTCGGGGCCTGGGTGGCGACCTCGGCGGGCCCGGCGGGCCCGCCGAGGTCGGCTGGCCCGGCGGCCGACGTGGTGGCGGTCGATCCCTGGTGGCGCTGGGCCGACCCCGACAGGGTGGTGGCGACCGTGCACCGCGCCGACCCGGGGGCGTGGCTCGCCGGCGCCCTCGAGGGGCTCGGCGGCGCTTCGTGCGGGACGGGACCGGCGGGCGGGGAGGACGCCTGGCTGGGCCGGTGGCAGGCGGCCGAGGCCGCCGCCCAACAAGCGCTCGACGAGTCCCTCGGCGGCGAGCTCACCGAGCCGTCCGTCGCGCGGCACCTCTATCGCCTGGTGGGGGAGGGCACCACGGTGGTGGTGTCGTCGTCCATGCCGGTGCGCGACCTCGAGTGGTATGCGCCCCGCGCCGCCCGGCCGCCCCGGGTGCTGGCCAACCGCGGCGCCAACGGCATCGACGGAGTCTGCTCGACCGCGCTCGGTGTGGCGGCGGCGGGCGGGGGGCCGGTTGTCGGGGTGGTCGGCGACCTGGCGTTCCTCCATGACGTCTCTTCCCTGGTGGCTCCCCGCCCCGCCGGGGACGCAGGCGGTGACACCGATGGGGGCGCCGGGGGTGACGCCCGCCCCGGTCCGAGCCCGTGCGTCCTCCTCGTCGTCGACAACGGCGGCGGGGGCATCTTCGACTTCCTCCCGCAGGCCGGCGCCCTCGACCGCCCGCGGTTCGAGCGCCTCTTCGGCACGCCGGTGACCCAGGACGTGGTCCGCGTGGCGACCGGGTTCGGCTGCGACGTGGCCGACGTGGCCGACCGGGACGGGATGACGTCGGCCCTGGGCGCGGCGCTGGGCTCGGCCACGAAGTGTGGTCTGCCCGCCGTCGTGCGGGTGCGGGTGCCCGACCGGAGGGCCAACGTGGCCGTCCACGATCGGGTGCACCGGGCGGTGGCGGTTGCCGCCACCGCGGCGCTCGGCCTGGCGCCACCGGCGTAGGACCCGACCCGGAACCGGCGGGACTACGGATGCAGGCCGGCGGCCCAGCTGCCGTGGCAGCTCCGACGCACCCGCGCCGGCAGGTGCACCACGGCGTCGGGTGCCCGTCGGCCGAACGACGAGGCGTCGAGGACGACCAGGTCCGTCGTCTCGCCCTCGTCCACCAGGGCGAGCACCCATCCCTCGTCGTCGGCGTGGCCATCGGGGTCCCGGACGAAGAGCGGTTCGCCGGCCGCCCGGCCGCCGCCGGGCTCCCAACGGGCCCGCTCGTCCCGGTCGAGGTCGTAGCGCACGAGCGCCCCGTCGTCGGCGGCGCAGTAGACGAAGCGGTACGGGCGGCCGGCGAGGGCGGGGTCGACCCGGGGCAGCTCGACGGACAGGTCGTCGACCGGGGTCCGTGCCACCGAGCGCCGGCCGATGCGCCATCGCTCGAGCACGGCCGGCGGGGCCAGGGGATCGTCAGGTGTCCAGCCGTCGTGGCGGACAACGTCGGCCACGACGTCGTCCCCGTCGTCGAAGGCATTGGCCACGTGGGTGACGACGCACGGCTCCGTCGGCACCCACCGCACGGTCTCCCCCGTCGCACCCCGGGCGAGCACCCCGACGCGGGCGGGCCGCCCGTCGCCGTCCGCGGAGTCCCAGGAGAAGGGCAGCGGCCGGGCCCCGCGGTCGTGGACGGGCGGGAGGTCGAAGAGGACCACCCGGGAGGCGGTGACCCCCAGGTCGGCGTGGAGGACGGCCTGTTCGAGCGGCACCTCGGTCGAGTGCACCAGCATCCCGGCCGCGTCCAACTCGTGGTAGCGGAGGAAGGGCGGGCCGAAGACGTCCGTGCCGGTGAAGGCCATCACCCCGGTCGCCGGGTCGACGTGCGGGTGGGCCGACACCGGCGAGGTCAGCATGCCGTCGAAGTCCTCGACCCCGACGGTGTCGAGCCGGGGGGAGAGCAGATGGGGGAGCCCTTGGCCGTCGAGGGCCAGCAGCCGCCCGCCGTGCCAGACCACGTGGATGTTGGCCGGACCGTCGACCGCCTGTGCCGGGCCTCGCGCCGGGGTGGTGCCGGCGACGCCCGCCAGCCGGCGCGTCCGGACCCAGCGGCTCCGGTAGCCGACGGCGGCACCCGCGCGCAGCTCGAGCGCGTGGACCATGCCGTCGGCATCGGGGCCGGTGGCGCCGTCGGCGTAGCCGGTCGGACCGTTGCGCACGAGCAGCCCGTCGAGAACCGGCGGGACGGCACCCTCGGTGTCGAGAGGCCGTTCGACGGTCTGCTCGGTCACCTCGGTTGCCGCCACGGGCGACACCATAGAGGCCGGTGGCGGTATGGCAGGCTGAGCCGGTGACCAGCTTCTCCGCCGACCTGCGCTGGCGCGGCCTGCTCCACCAAGTCACCGACGACGCGCTGCTCGCGCTCCTCGACGGCGGCCGGGTCACCGTCTACACCGGTTTCGATCCCACGGCCGCGAGCCTCCACCTGGGCCATCTCCTGCCGCTGCTCACGTTGCGGCGCTTCCAGCTGGCCGGCCACCGGCCGATCGCCCTGGCCGGCGGCGGGACGGGCATGGTGGGGGACCCCGGCGGCCGCAGCGGCGAGCGCGCGCTGCTCGGCCCGGCGGCGCTGGCGGCGAACCTCGAGGGCGTCCGGCCCCAGCTGGCGCGGTTCTTGGACTTCGACGATGCACTCCTCCTCGACAATGCCGCCTGGCTGGGCGAAGCCCGCCTGCTGGAGTTCCTGCGCGACGTGGGCAAGCACTTCACCGTCAACCAGATGGTGGCCAAGGAGTCTGTGCGCAGCCGGTCGGAACAGGGCATCTCGTACACCGAATTCAGCTACATGCTGCTGCAGGCGTACGACTTCCTCCGCCTCCACGTCGATCACGGGTGCGACGTCCAGGTGGGCGGGAGCGACCAGTGGGGCAACATCACGATGGGGGTCGACCTGGTGCGCCGGGTGGCGGGCGACCACGTCCACGGGCTCACCACGCCGCTGCTGACCAAGGCCGACGGGACCAAGTACGGCAAGTCCGAGGCGGGGGCGGTGTGGCTCGACCCCGACCTCACCAGCCCCTACCAGCTCTACCAGTTCCTCCTCCAGGCCGAGGACGACGTCGTCGGCGCCTACCTGCGGCAGCTGACGTTCCTCGACCGGCCCGAGATCGAGGCGCTCGAGGCCGAGACGGTCGCCCGTCCCGAGCGCCGGGCGGCCCAGCGGGCGCTCGCCCACGAGGTGTGCGCACTGGTCCACGGTGACGAAGAGGCGGCGCGGGCCGAGCGGGCGTCACGGGCGCTGTTCGACGAGGAGATCGCCGCGCTCGACGAGCGATCGCTGCTCGACGTGTTCGCCGAGGCGCCGTCGACCAAGCTGGCGCGAGCGGCGCTGGACGGCGGAGGGCTGGCGATCGTCGACGCGCTGGTCCGGGCCGGCCTCGAGAGCTCGCGTGGCGGCGCCCGGCGGGTCGTCGGCCAGGGCGGCGCGTACGTCAACAATCGGCGGGTGGAGCGGGAAGACCGGGCGCTGTCGACGGCCGACCTGCTCCACGACCGCTACGTGGTGCTGCGGCGGGGGCGCCGGGACCAGCACCTGCTGCGCTTCGAGTGACCAGCGGATGACCGGCGGATGAAGGGAGGTTGGTGGATGCCGTTGGCGATCGTCGTGCTCCTCGGGGTCGCGGTGGTGGCCTTCGTCGTGCTCGGCAGCCGGGGGCCGTCGGGCACCGCGTCGCAGCAGATGACCAGCTGGGTGCGGGCCGCGAACCTCGGCCAGGCGATCGGCGTGCTGACCGACGACGACCGCAACATCGCCCGGGCGGTGGCCGCGCACCAGGACACCACGGCGATCCACACCGTGTGCGCCGTCCTCTCCAACGAGGCCCAGACAGCCAACCAGAACCTGCCGTCGCCCAACGTGCACGTGACCGACACCCTGGCCCGGGCGTTCTCCCTGGAGTACGACGCCGCCCAGGCCTGCTACAAGGGCGGGGCCAAGGGCAAGCAGCTCCTGGCGGAGTCGGCCCGGGACCGGTCGAAGGCGCTGACGCTCCTCCACCGGGTGCTCGCCGATGTCCGCCACATCACCGGGCAGTCGGTCCCCACGACCACCACGACCACACCCGCCGGCCCCACAGGCACAATCCTGTGACCGACCACCCTTCGACCGGCCCCCTCGACGACCCCCTCGACGACCGACTCCGCCGGCGGGTGCTGTGGTCGCTGCCGACCGGGCTCTACGTGGTCGGCAGCCGGGACGGCGACCGGCGCAACCTGATGACGGCCAACCTGGTGGTGCAGGTGGCGACCGAGCCCAAGCTGGTGGCGGTGGCGGTGGACGCCCAGGCGGTGACCGCCGGCCTGGTCGCCGCGGGCGGTGCCTTCGCCGTGAGCGTTCTCGGGCGCGACGACCGGGCGACCGTCCGGCGCTTCGTCAAGCCGGTGGCCGACGTCGACGTGGACGCCCGCGGCGGGGCGGTGACGATGGCGGGGGAGGCGGTCACCGAAGCCGTCACCGGCGCGCCGGTGCTGGGGCGGGCGGTGGCGTGGCTCGACTGCGAGGTGCGGCACCGCCTGGCGCTGGGCAGCCACGACCTGTTCGTCGGTGAGGTGGTCGCGGTGGGCGGCCCCGAGGGCGACGTGCCGCCGGTCCTCCGGATGGAGGACACCCGCATGAACTACGGCGGCTGATCACTCGGCTCCCGCAGGTCCCGCCGCTCGCGACGTCCGGCCGCCCCGGGGGCGACTACTACGTCCTGCCGTCGGGCGACTGCTCGGACCCGCTCGGCGGGCGGAGGTCCACCCGCAGGGTCAGGATCCCCTCCTCCAGCGTGGCCTCGGCGTCGCCGACGATGGCGAAGTCCATGTAGTCGGTCTGGGCCTGCTCACGGAAACGTTGGCGCTCCGGGCCCTC
>JBOGGF010000522.1:0-9210 GCA_050743965.1 Acidimicrobiales bacterium | reverse complement strand
CTGCAGGAGGAGTACCTCGGCGGAGAGGACGGTGGTGGTAGCGGGGATGCCGCGGCGCTCGCCGCAGCCCTGGACCGGGCCGCCGCCGCGGGCGTACGGCGCATGGTGTGCGTCGGCACCGGGGCGGTGACGTCGGCCGCCGCGCTGGTGCTGGCCCGGCGGAGCGCGGCGGGGGAACTGGGCGCCGGGGAGGGCGCGGACGGCGGCGAGCGGGAGGGCACGGAGGCGGGCGAGGACAGTGGCAGGACTCCGCGACTGTGGGCGACCGTCGGCCTGCACCCCCACCACGCGTCGGAGGGCACCGAGGCGACCACCCGGCTGGTCGAGGAGGCCGTGGCGGTGGGCGACGGCGCATTGGTCGCCGTCGGCGAGTGCGGCCTCGACTACCACTACGACCACTCGCCGCGGAAGGTGCAGCGCCGGGCCTTCGCCGAGCAGGTCGCCCTGGCGCAGCGCCACGGGCTGGCGCTCGTGATCCACGCCCGGGACGCCTGGGCCGACCTGTTCGACGTGCTGGCGGCCGAGGGGGTGCCCGAGCGCACCATCCTGCACTGCTTCACCGGCGGGCCCGACGAGGCCCGGCGGTGCCTGGACGCCGGGATGTACGTCTCCTTCAGCGGGATCGTGACGTTCAAGAGCGCAGTCGGGGTGCGCGACGCTGCGTCGGTGGTGCCGCTGGGTCGGCTGCTGGTCGAGACCGACAGTCCCTTCCTGGCGCCGGTGCCGTACCGGGGGAAGCCCAACGAGCCGGCCCTGGTCCCCCTGGTGGGGGAGGCGGTGGCGGCGGTGAAGGGTGTCGCCCCGGCCGAACTGGCCGAGGCGACCGACCGGGCCGCTCGGGAGGTGTTCGGCGTGCTCGGCGGAGGCAGCTGAGGGGGAGTGCGCCGGCGCGCCGTCAACGCGAGCAAGTCGAGAGCGGTGGACCTGTGATTCCTACTCTTGTACTACCGAGGGTAGTATCGCGGTATGAAATTGAGCGTCAGCTTGCCCGAAGAGGACGTCCAATTCCTGGACGCGTTTGCATCGACGCAGCGGGCGTCCTCCCGTTCGGCGGTCGTTCACCGAGCGGTGCGGCTGCTGCGAGCCTCGCAGCTGGGACCGGACTACGAGGATGCATGGCGTGACTGGACTGAGTCGGGTGAAGCCGAGGTGTGGGATTCGGCTGCTGGCGACGGGCTTGGCTGATGCGACGAGGCGAGATCCGCCTCGTCGATCTCGACCCCGTGCGCGGAGCTGAGGCAGACAAGCGCCGCCCTGCGGTCATCGTGAGCAACGACGGGGCAAACGACACGGCGGAGCGCATGGGCAGGGGAGTAGTGACGGTCGTCCCGCTGACGTCCAACACCGTGCGCATCCATCCGTTCCAGGTGCTCCTTCCCGCAGAGCGCACGGGCCTCGACCGTGACTCGAAGGCCCAAGCGGAGCAGGTGCGGTCTGTCGCCGTCCAGCGAGTCCTCGGCCGGCTCGGCGTGGTGCCGCCCGGCCTCCTCGGCGCGCTCGACGAGGCGCTCAGGCTCCACCTGGCGCTGTAGCGACGGGAAGCGCCGCCCCGTGGCCGCGGTGATAAGCGTTGGCCGGCTCGAGGCTCTGCTCGAGGCCCAGCGGGACCTTCGTGACATCGCCTCGTCCTGACTCGAGCCGCCACCGACAACGGCAACCGAACCGGGCTCGACGATGTGCTCGCGCGGCTCGGGTCCAACCGGGCGGAGTTGGAGGCTGAGCTCGACGAGGACATCACTGCTGGTCGTTCGTGAGTGGAGCTCCTCGTGCGCGAGGAGAGGCGAAGCCGACGTCGGCCTCCCGACGCCGGGGAGGTCGGCACCCTGGCGCGGGCTGTGTGAGCGTCCGGCTCACGGATCCCGCACTGGACGACCTCGATCACCTCGCCCGAACCAATGCTCCAGTGTTGCGGTGGGCCCTCGAGAAGCTGCTCTTGGTGTACCGCGACCCCGAGGCCGGAGAGCCGTTGCACAAGGAGCTCGCGGGCTGGCGGAAGTTGGTCGTCGGGGACCGCGACTGGCGAGTGATCTGGCGAGTGACGTTCGACGACGCCAGCAACCCGATCGTCGACATCGCGGAGGTCTGGGCGGTTGGCGCCCGCAGTGACAGCGAGGTCTACGGCGAGATGCGGTTGCGGGTGGCGTTGTTGCCGCAGTACCCCCCGACTACGGCCCTGGGAGACCTCGTCGACCGGTTCGAGAAAGTGGTCGACGATCTCGAGGTTCCTGTTGTCCACGTCACCGAGCCGCTTCCCGGTTGGTTGAGGGACAAGCTGCGTGCGATCCACATCCCCGACGCGTAGACCGACGTCATGACACCGCAGGAGGCGATGGCACTTCTCGAGAAGCACTGGGCGCGCCCACATCGAGGGCATGACCATTGGTGAACGACGACCTCGATCACCCAATCAGCCACCGCCGATGAGAGCAATCGGGTCGTCACACACCGGGGATGGTTGCAGGTCGGTTGCATGCCAGGAAGGTCGGTGCCCGGCATCGCCTACGATCGAAGTGTGACCTTGGGCGCCGCCGACGTCCGGCGAATGTTGGCCGAGCACGGGCTTCGGCCCAGCCGGGCGCTCGGGCAGAACTTCGTCACCGACGCCAACACGGTCCGGCGCATCGCCCGGCTCGCCGACGTCGGCCCCGGCTCGCGGGTCGTCGAGATCGGTGCGGGGCTGGGCTCCCTCACCCTGGCCCTGGCCGAGACCGGGGCGAGCGTCACCGCGGTGGAGGTGGACCGCCACCTGCTGCCGGTGCTCCGCCAGGTGGTGGCCGACTGCCCCGGGGTGACCGTGGCAGAGGCCGACGCTCTCCGGACCGACTTCGGGGCACTGCTGGGCCCGGCGCCCGACGGGTGGTCGCTGGTGGCCAACCTCCCCTACAACGTGGCCACCCCGCTGGTCGTCCGGGTGCTGGAGGAGGCGCCTCAGGTCGGCCACCTCCTGGTCATGGTCCAGCGGGAGGTGGGGGAGCGGCTCGCCGCCGGCCCCGGCGACGAGGCCTACGGCGCCGTCTCGGTCAAGGTCGCCTACTGGGCCAAGGCACGGGTCGTCGGGCGCGTGCCGCCGACGGTCTTCGTGCCCCGGCCCGCCGTCGACTCGGCGCTGGTCCGCATCGACCGCCGCCCGGAGGCGGCCGTGCCCCCCGAGGATGTCCCCTACGGGCGGCTCTTCACGGTGGTGGGTGCCGGCTTCGCCCAGCGCCGCAAGATGCTGCGCCGGTCGCTCGCCGGGGTGGTGGCGCCCGAGGCGTTCGGCGCCGCCGGGGTCTCGCCGCAGGCACGGGCCGAAGAGCTGGGGGTCGAGGAGTGGGGACGGCTGGCCGGGCCGAGCGCGGGCACGAGCGCGGGCGCGGCATGAGCGCACGGTCGATCGGCCCCGGTTCCGGCCCCGGCCCCGGCCCCGGTTCCGGCCGGGGCGGCACGGCGACCGTGCTGCTGGCTCCGGCCAAGCTGACCGTGTCGCTCCGGGTGGTGGGGTTCCGACCCGACGGCTATCACGAGCTGGAGGCCGAGATGGTCTCGCTCGACCTGGCCGATCAGCTCGAGATCGACCCTGGCGGCGACGGCCTCGAGGTGGTGGCCGAGCCCGGCTCGGGGATCGAGGTGATGCCCGATGCCGGCGACGACAACCTGGTGCGCCGTGCGCTGGCCGCCGTCGGCCGGCGGGCGCACGTGCGGCTTCGCAAGCGGATCCCGGTTGGCGGCGGCCTCGGCGGCGGGTCCTCCGACGCCGCCGCCGTCCTGCGCTGGGCCGGCGTCCGGGACCTCGCCGTCGCCGCCCGGCTCGGGGCCGACGTGCCGTTCTGCGTGCACGGCGGGCGGGCGCTCGTGCGCGGGATCGGGGAGAGCGTCGCCCCCCGCGAGCACGTGGACCGGTCGTTTGTCCTGCTGCTGCCCCCCTTCGGCGTGGACACCGGCGCCGTCTACCGCGAGTGGGACCAGCGGGCAATGCGGCGGGAGTCGACCCGGGACCTCCGGCGGAAGGGGCCGGTCAACGACCTCACGGCGCCGGCGCTCACCGCCGAGCCGCGCCTTCGCCCCTGGAGCGACCGCTTCGGCGAGGTCACCGGCCGGGAGCCCTCGCTGGCCGGCAGCGGATCTACGTGGTGGGTCGAGGGCACCCCGTCCGAGCTCGGGCTCGACGGGCAGGCGACGCTGAGGCTGGGGGCGGAGGAAGGGCGGCTGCTGGCCGTGCGGACCGTCCCGTCCGGGTGGACCGGGACCGGGGTCGGGCCTGCGGCCGCAGGCTGAGCTCGCGGCCGGAGGCTGAGCTCGACGCTGAGCCGGCCTACTTCCCGGCGCGCCGCTGCCAGCGCGTCGCCTTCAGCATCTTCTTGTGCTTCTTCTTCCGCATGCGCTTGCGGCGCTTCTTGATCAGCGATCCCATGGCCAGCGGCAGGCTAGCGGGCGCGGGTGGGTCTTGGCACGTCGGCGGCCTGGACGGCTGCCTGCGCGCGGCACCGACTGCGCCGTGGCGACCTGCGTGCCAGCCCGTCTCATGACGTCGAGCACGGCGGCGAGTAGGGCGCCCCTTGGACGTACTCTCGCCACTCGGCTCGGGTGATGGGATGGCCGGCCTGGGCGCACACGAGCCGTGCGGCATCGGCGGCGCGGTAGTCCCACAGGTACAGCACGCCGTCGTTCCCGCTGGCGGCGAGGGTGTGGCGACGAGGATCGAACGCGACGGCGAAGAGGGCGCCGGTGGCGGTGTCGAGGGTGGCGAGGTGCTGGGGCTGCGTCGGATCGGCGATGTCCCAGAGCCCGACCGAGTGGTCGGTCGTGGCCACGGCGAGGGTGTGGCCGCTCGTCCCGACGGCGATCTGGTAGATGTCCCCGGTCAGCCCCGAGAGGACGCGGGCGGCCGGTTGCGGATGCGCCGGGTCGGTGAGGTCCCAGAGCCGGAGCACGCCGCCGGCGCTGCCTGCCACCAGCGTGCGGTTGTTGGGCGTGAAAGCGGGGTCGTAGGCGTAGCTGGCGAAGCCGCCGAGCGTGGCGAGGCGGCGAGGATGCGCCGGGTCGCTGATGTCGAAGAGGCGGACCTTGCGATCGGTGCTGCAGGTGGCGAGCAGGCGGCCGTCGTGGCTGATGGCGAGGCCGAGGATCTTGCCCTTGGTGGCATGGAGGGTCGGCAGTGCCCTTGGGTGCGACGGATTGGCCACGTCCCACAGGCGGACCTGGCCACTGTCGTCACCGGCGGCAAGGACCTTGCCGTCCGGCGTGAACGCCAGCTGCTCGATGTAGGGCCTGTTGCCGTGCAGCGGCGACCCGACGAGGCGAGGGTGCTGCAGGTCGCTCACGTCGACGAGCTGGACTTGGGCTGTTGTGTTGGCGACGGCCACGAGGTGGCCGCGCGGGCCGAGGGTGGCGGCGCCGGCGACCGGGCCGAAGCTGGCCGGCATGGTGAGCGCCGCCAGCTTGCGAAGGTGGAGCGGGTCCCGGTCGTCGAAGAAGGTCACGTCGCCTGTGGGGCCTTGCGTGGTGGCGGTCAGCATCGTGCCCTTCGATGTGTACTGCACGAAGAACGCCTCGCCCGGCACCTCGTAGCTGGAGGGTGGGGGCAGGTGCCAGCGGCGGGTGACGCCACCGGCGTCCGCGGTGGTGACGGTGGTGCCGTCGGGCGAGAAGACGGCGCCGGTGGCGGGCTTGGAGACGGAGAGGCTCGCCACCTGCTCCCAGGTCTTCGTGTCGTAGAGGACGACGGAGCTCTCCCAGCAGGCTGCCAGCGTCGTCCCGTCCGGGCTGAAGGCGACGCACGTGACGAACGCGGCGCCGGGAGACAGCGGGGGGCGGGCGACCTGGAGGTGCCCGGTGCCGCTCACCGTCCACAGGCGAATGTCGTTGTCGTCGCCCCCCGTCGCCAACATGGCGCCACCGGGGCTGAAGGCGACGCTCTCGAGGGTGGCGGTGCCTGCGCCAGGGGCAGCCGTGGGGTCGGCCTGGCCGGGGGCCCAGGTGATCAGGGTGCCTGTGGCGCCGCCGGCGGCGGCGAGGTTCCCCGAAGGGCTGTAGGCGACGGCCTTCATCGCCGCCGCCCCGGGCGCGTGGACCGTCGGCTCGGGGCGGGGCCGAGCCGGGTGCGAGACGTCCCATTGGCCCACGGTGCCGTCGTTGTCGGCTGCGGCCAGCTGGTGACCGTCGGGGCCGAAGGCGACGCTGTAGACGGTGCTCGCGAAGCCCCCCAGGGCGGCCAGCTTGGTCGGATGTGAAGGATCGGCGACCCTCCAGAGCACGACGCGGCCTGTCGTGTCACCCGCGGCGAGGAGCCGGCCGTTGGGACTGAGCGCCACGGCGAAGTCCTGCGCGGACCTGGGTCCGACGACCACCCGCGCGCGGCGGTGCACACTCCCGCCGGTCACCGAGTAGAGCTGGACGGAGTCGTCGGCCGATTGGGCGACCGCGAGCGTGTGGCCGGCGTCCCCGGTGGCGAGGAACGCCGGCCCCACCGGCCCGAGCAGTCGGGTGGGTATCTCGCCACCGGATGCCTCGAGCAAGGCCGATCGAGCCTGGGCCGTCGGGGCGATGTGGTAGGCGGCCAGCGCCAGCTGTGCCGCAAGGGACGGCTCGTTCGTCCGGAGCTGCTGGGCCTCGATGGCGACCTGGCGCGACAGCGCCTGATTGCGCGCCTGGTTGGCGGCGGCGCGCGCGGAGAAGGCGTAGGCGGCGAGAAGACTGGCGACGAGGGCCATGGCGATCGCGGCACCGAGGAGCTGCTGCATGCGCCGGGTGCGCCGCCGCGCCGCCTGGCGCTGCGCTTCGCGGTGGGCGATGGCAGCCTCGAGGAAGTCGCGCTCTGTGCGATTGAGGGCCTCATCATGCACCGGCTCGGCCGACCACTCCGTGGCCGCCTCGAGGCGGGTCCCGCGCCACAGCAGGGACTCCTCGCGACCGGCGGCCTCCCATGCGTGCGCACCGTCGGAGATCTGCTGGTGGAGGCGAAGCCCGGCGCGGTCGGCGTCGATCCAGCTGGCCAGGCGCGGTCACGCGCCCAGCAGTGCGTCGTGGCTGATCTGGACGTGCTCGGCGTCGGCGGTGACCAACCGCGCGGCTACGAAGCGCTCGAGCACGCGGTCGAACGTGCTGACCCCTTCGGCGCGCTCATGTAGGGCGGTCAGTTCTCGGCGGTGGACCCGGCGGCGGGTGAGGGGCCCGTCGCCCTCGATACGCACCAGACGGCCGAACATGCGCCGCGCCAGTACTTGCTCGGCGGGGTCGAGCGACCGGTAGAGCTCTTCGGCGCTCTGGCGGACCGCACCCCGCAGCCCCCCAACAGTGCGGTAGTCGGCGATGGTGAGCTGGTTTCGCTCCGCCCGCTGCCAAGCGACCAGCAGGGCGTGGGACAGCAGTGGCAGCGCCCCGGCGTCGTGAGCGAACCCCGTCGGGCTGCCCGGTGCCAGGTCGGCGAGCACCAAGTCCACCAAGCCGTCCTCGGTCGTTGCCCCCACGGCCCGTGCCGGGCCGGCGATCGCCTCGCGGACCTCGGGCTCCGTCAGCGGGCCGAGCAGCACCTGGGCGTGGCGCAACGCTGCGAGGAGCACCGGCTCGCCAGCGGCTTCCCCGTAGTAGTCGGCGCGAAGACCGAGGACCACGAGCGAAGGAGCACGATCGGGCCGCGCGAGCGCTTCGAGGAGCACCGAGCGCACACCCGACAGCGAGGAGCCGGCCAGCGCGTCTTCGACCTGGTCCACCACCAAGAGCAGGTGCGTCCCGTCCGGAGCGGCCGGCGCTTGCAGGAGGTCGGCAGCATCCGCGGGGGTTGCAGGTTGGCACGTCCAGGAGGTCCCCGAGGTGTCGAGCGCCCCGGCGCGAACGGCCGGCACCAGCCCGGCCCCGAGGAGGGAAGACTTCCCCGAACCGGACGGGCCCACCAGCACGAGCACACCGCCGCTCGGTCCCGGGTCGTCCCACAGCTGGCGGAGGCGGCCGACGAGCTCGTTGGTGGCTGCCTCTCTGCCGAAGAAGAGCTCGGCATCGGCTTCCCCGAACGGCTCCAGGCCTCGGTAGGGAGCGATCCCCTTGGCTGCCCGGCCGTCGGACGTCAACCGGGCCCGATCCAGCGCCTGCGCCCAGCGCTCCAAGTCGTCGGGGGCCGACACACCGCACTCGGTGACGATCGAGCGGTAGAGGTCCAGCTGGGAGAGCTTGGGGAGGTGGCGGCCGGCGAAGTAGTCGCCGAGCGTCGCCGGCGGGGTGTTCAGTCGCCTGGCCAATTCCCGCACGGTGAGGCCCGCTGCCGTACGCAACGCGGTGAGCTCTCGCCCCAAGTCCGCGCGCGTGCGCACTGATCCCGGATCGGGTCTCCCCTCCGTCACGCGCCCCTCCGTCGTCCGCCGTCGCCGTGGTCGGTCCGGAGAATCGTAGCTGTCCGACGTCGCCTGAGGTTTGAAATCCGAGTCCAAGAAGGCGGGCGGGTAAGTATTCAGCCGACGCCCACAAGGGGCGCGTCTGCAGAGCATCGCCCCGGCCAAAAAGCTGCCCGGAGTGCGTCGTCAGTGCCGTCATGGCAGCGGTGACGTAGGTCGGCGAGCCACTTGCTCGCGGTGACGTAGGTACCCACCGCTTTGATGGCCCTCGCCGCCGTGCGCCAATAGCTTGGCTGCCAGCGCGACATGGCGCCGTGGGTGACACTGGCCATGTCCTGCTTGGTAGTTGCCTCGCCTGCCACGTCGATACGACGGGACGGGCTATACATCGAACGGGAGCTTGTCGTACCGTGGGATCCGTAGGGGCTGTACGAGCTTGTACGAAGTTGCTGGTTATGGGCCACCTTCGGGGGTATCTTCGATATCATTCTGCCCTAAGGGAACCGGTGACCGGGGCCTCGAGGGAGGTCGGCGACGGGGCGACGCGTGATCGCCTGCCGCCCACCTCGAGCAACCCGCGGCGGGGGTGGGCAATCTCTACCGCTCCTTTGTGGAGCGACGAGCTGCGCGATCGTCCGATGGACGTCCGTCTGTCCGTCCGTCCGACCCGCGCCCGCCCCGGGGCAGCGAGGTCCTCGTGGTCGTCCATGAGGAGGTGAACCATTCGGCGGAACCAGGCGCCACGCTCACGTTCGGTGCCGCTGGGAGCTGCACGACGGTGCACGTTGCGTGCTCGACGTCGAGCTGAACGGTGGGTTCGGCGCGCGGTTCGCCCCTGATCGAGGACCTCGTCGGCGGCCTGGCACTGAAGATGGCCAGGCACGTCCCCGGGCCCATAGGTACCACC
>JBOGGF010000521.1:0-6004 GCA_050743965.1 Acidimicrobiales bacterium | reverse complement strand
GGGTCCTGTCGCTCACGGACCCTTCTCGTCGGGTCCTCCCGCCTGCGGCGGGTCCCCCCGCCGGGCCCCTTCCGTACGCGCCACCCGCTCCTCACCGCCGGCTTTGCTCCCGGGGCCCCGACGGGGGCCGGTGGGCGGAGCCGGTTAGCATCTCCCGAGCGTGAAGCGGCTCCTCTTCCTCTTCCTGGGCGTCGCCGTGCTCGTGGGCCTGGCGGCGTACTACGTCCCCGCCCCGGCGGCACGGGTCGGCGGCTCCGCCGTCAGCCGGCGGTCCCTCGGCACCGACCTGCAGGCCATCGCCGGCAGCACCGGCTACCAGTGCTACCTGTCGGAGGAGAAGTCCCTGACCGCCGGTCGGCCCGAGTCCGTCCAGGTCCAGGGCGTGTCGACCTCCGGCACCGGCGCCTACGCCACCGCCTTCGCCGACACGTGGCTGAGCCAGATGCTCACCGCTCGGGTGACCGCCCAGCTCCTCGACCGCCACGGCGTCACCGTCAACCCGGGCGACATGACGGTCGGCAAGTCCGTCCTCGAGCGGCGGATCACAGGGGTCCTCTCCACCTACGCCCGGGACTCCGGCTCGACGGCGGCCTGCGGTGGCAGTGGGAAGGCCGTGCTGGCCTCGCTGCCCCCGTCCTTCGTGAGCGAGCAGGTCCGCGCCCAGACCGACCAGTCGCTGCTCGAGGCCCACGCGGTCGGGGCCGGCATCCAGGGCAACCAGCTGGCTTCCTACTTCACCGCCCACCGGGCGGAGTTCGACAAGGTCTGCCTGAGCGTGATCGTGGTGGCGACGAAGAAGAAGGCGGACGCCGTCGACCTGGCGATCAAGGGTGGGACTCCCTTCGCCCAGGAGGCCAAGGCGAGCTCCATCGACTCCTCGACGGCGTCCAGCGGCGGCGCTGCCGGATGCGGCGTGCTGGCCGGGACCTCGCTGCTCGGGCCGCTCGGCCACCTTGCGACCGGCAAGGTGTCCCCGCCCATTGCCTACAACAGCTCCTACCTGGTCGCCGAGGTCACCAGCCGGACCCCCGTGCACTTCACAACGGTGGCCAACACGGTGCTGACAGTCCTCCTCCTCGCCGGCCAGCACAAGGCCGACGCCGAGGTGGCCAGCACCCTGCGGTCGGGCGCCGTGACCGTCGACGCCCGCTTCGGCCACCGGAAGTCGGGCTCGAGCCTGATCGTCCCACCGAGCCACCCGCCGCTGACGTCCCTCCTCACAGCCCGAGCCAACACGCCCGGCGCCTGACCACGTGGGCACCCGGGTCACCGTGGTGGGCCTGGGCCCGGCGGGTCCGGACCTGCTGACCGACGCCGCTCGCCGTCTCCTTGCCGGACCGGGACCGGTCTACCTCCGCACCCGGCGGCACCCGGCGGCGGCCGACTTCCCCGACGCCACCGCCTTCGACCACCACTACGAGACGGGGGGGGACTTCGACACCGTCTACGCCGCCATCGTGGAAGACCTGGTCGCCGCCGCCGCTCGATCCGAGGATGCCGTCGTCTACGGGGTGCCGGGCTCGCCGCTGGTGGCCGAGCGCACCGTCGAGCTGCTGCGGGCCGATCCCCGCGTCGAGCTCACGGTGGTCCCGTCTCTCTCCTTCCTCGACGTGGCCTGGGCCTGCCTCGGGATCGACCCCCTGGCCGAGGGGGCGCGCCTGGTGGACGGCACCCGCTTCGCCGAACAGGCGGCGGGTGAGCGCGGCCCGCTCCTCGTCGCCCAGTGCTGGTCGACCCCGGTGCTCTCCGACATCAAGCTGTCGCTCGACGTCGAGCCGGGCCCCGACGAGCCTCTGGTCACGGTGCTCCACCACCTCGGCCTCCCCGACGAGCAGGTCACGACGGTGCGCTGGCACGAGCTCGATCGGGCGATACGGCCCGACCACCTCACCTCCCTGTGGATGCCCGAGCTGGCCGCTCCCGTCGGCCGGGAGCTGGTGGCGCTCGACGAGCTGGCCCACCGGCTGCGCCGGGACTGCCCGTGGGACCGCGAGCAGACCCACGCCTCCCTCGCCCGTCACCTGCTGGAGGAGTCGTACGAGACCCTCGACGCCATCGACGAGCTCTCCCGGGCGGAGGGCGCGGGAGACGTTGGCGGAGCAGCCGAAGGAGCTGCCGTCGCCCACCTCGAAGAGGAGCTCGGTGATCTCCTCTTCCAGGTCTACATCCACTCGGTCCTGGCGGCGGAGAAGGGGCGGTTCACCCTCGCCGACGTGGCCCGGGGCATCCACGACAAGCTTGTGGCCCGCCACCCCCACGTCTTCGGCGACACCGAGGCCCGCAGCGCCGGCGCGGTGGAAAGCAACTGGGAAGCCCTCAAGAAGGAGGAGAAGGGCCGCCAGAGCGTCACCGACGGCATCCCTCTGGCCCTGCCGGCCCTGGCGCTTGCGGCCAAGCTGCAGCGGAAGGCCGAGGCGGTGCCGGGGTTCGCCCGATCCGACCTGGAAGGGATGCAACCGCTGCTGGAAGCGCTGGCCGTACCCGACGCCTTGCCAGACACCGGCTCCACCTCGGACGGTTCGGCGACCGAGGGGCAGTCCGCTCGACTCGTGGGCGCGGCCCTGTGGACCATCGCCGATCTGGCTCGGAGGCGGGGTGTCGATCCCGAGGCAGCGCTGCGCACCAGAGCGCTGGCCAGCCGCCAGGAGATCCGTGCGGCGGAGGGCTTGCAGTCGCCGTAACCGGTGCGGTTGGCGGTGTGGAAACATCGCGCCCGTCGGTCGACCGTGCGGAGGAGGCAACGAAGGTGACGGACTCGCCGACGGATGTCGACGCGACGGTCGCCGAACGCCCGCACCGGCGAAAGTGGCGGGTGAACGGGGGCGCCGACGCACCGTTGCCGGAGCTCGCAGCCGGCCTCGAAGCTCGGCGGGACCAGCCGGCCGGATCGCTCGGGCCCGAGAGACGAGTCGGCCGTCACGCGATGCAGCGGCGTCAGCACCCGACGGCAGCCGAGCGCTCGACCGTCATCGCCGCGTGTGCGGTCGCCGTGGTCGCTGTCTGCGTCGCCTGCGTAGTGGTGTTCGGGTCGATCGAGGCCGTCCGGTCGCCCGTCTGGAACCCTGTCGACGAGGGCGCGCACTTCGCCTACGTGCAGCAGATCGCCGAGCACGGCTCGCTCCCCGTGCTCGGGAAGACCTACGTCTCCGAACAGGTGCTGGCACTTGGCAAGGGCGCCTATCCGCGACGGGTGCGGACAGATCCAACCCACATGGGTCTGGCTGGCGACAGCTACGAGGCGTTCCAGCCGCCGCTGTACTACGCCGTGGCCGTCCCGGTGTTCGACCTGAGCGGCAATTTTCACACCAAGGTCATCTTGATGCGCTTCTTCGGCCTGTTCCTCCTGGTGGTGACGATCGGCTTGTACGCCCGGCTCTGCCGCCTCCTGCTGGGGGAGCGGTGGCTGCTCGGTCTGGCCGCCGGGACCGTGGTCCTGGCGATGCCCGGTGTCGTGGTCCGCTGCGTGACCCTTTCCAACCTCCCCCTCGAGATGGTCCTGGTCATGGCGTGCGTCACCGAGCTGTGGATCGCCGTGCGCCGCGTCGCGCCGGGGCGGCTGCTGGTGGCGGGCGCGCTGCTCGGGCTCGGGATATCGACCGACCTCTTCTCGGTGGAGCTGGTGCCGGTCTACGCCGCCTGCGCCGCCGTGGTGATGTGGCGCCGGCGCACGTGGCGTTCCGTCGCCTGGGCGTCGGCCGGCGGCGCCCTCGCCTTGGCCCTCGTCGCTCCCTGGCTGGTCTTCAACGAGGTGCACTACCACTCGCTCACGGCCTCCGGCCTGGCCAAGTCGATGCAGGCGTCCACCGTCAACCCGCAGCACGTGCACTACGGCCTCCACCTGGTGGCGGACCTCACGGCAAAGTGGCTGTTCTCCCCGGCGCTGCCCCAGGAGTGGACGGTGACCAGCCGTCCGTTCCTGGCCTGGGGCACCTCGGCGTTGGCGCTGTTCGTCGTTCCCGCGTCGCTGTTCCTGGCGCTCAGCCTGGGCCGCCAACTGCTCCCCGCGGGGCGTTGGGTCTTGGTGGTGCCATGGGTCTTCAACGTGGCCCTGTGCTGGTACATCTCGCTCGGCCAGCAGTGGCTGACGATGCAGCCTCGGTACACCTATCCGACCTTGCCCCTCCTGGCGCTCGCCATGACCGCCGGGGCGCTCGCCATCCTGCGGACCCGATGGCCCTTCGTCCTCACCTTGGCGGGGTTCAGCGTGTTCCTCGTCGTGCTGTGGGTCGGTTTGCTGCCACAGGTGCGTCCCGGCTGATCGTCCCGCCCCGTTTCGTGCGAGAGGGATCCTCCACCGTGTCCCCGCTGGGTCCCCGGCCAGGCAGTAGCGTGGTGGGCCGCGCCGACCGGGGAGAGCGCAGGAGAGTGCAGGAGTGAGCACGATCGAGCACGTACACGGCCGGCAGGTCCTCGATTCGCGGGGTAACCCTACGGTTGAGGTCGAGGTCCTCCTCGACTCCGGCGCGGCCGGCCGGGCCATCGCCCCGTCGGGCGCCTCGACGGGCATCCACGAGGCCGTCGAGCTGCGCGACGGCGGTGATCGGTACGGTGGCAAGGGCGTCGAGCGCGCCGTCGGCAACGTGAACGGCGAGATCGCCGCCGGTCTCGTCGACATGGACGCCCTCGACCAGCGGGGTGTCGACCTCGCCCTCATCGACCTCGACGGCACGCCCGACAAGGCCCGGCTCGGGGCCAACGCCATGGTGGCGACGTCGATGGCGGTGGCCAAGGCGGTGGCCAACGACCTTGAGCTGCCGCTCTACCGCTCGATCGGCGGCTCGAACGCCCACGTGCTCCCGGTCCCGATGCTCAACGTGGTGAACGGGGGCGCCCACGCCCGCAACTCCATCGACTTCCAGGAGTACATGCTGATGCCCGTGGGGGCGGCCTCCTTCGCCGAAGGGCTGCGGTGGAGCGTCGAGACCTATCACGCGCTCAAGGACGTGTTGGCGAGGCGAGGGCTGTCGACGTCCGTCGGGGACGAAGGCGGGTTCGCCCCGGACCTCCCGTCCAACGAGGAGGCGGTGCGGGTGCTGCTGGAGGCGATCGAGGCGGCGGGGAGAGTGCCGGGCGACGAGCTTGCCATCTCACTCGACCCGGCCACGAGCGAGCTCTGGAAGGACGGGCACTACGTGCTCGCCGGCGAAGAGCGCACGCTCAGCTCCGAGCAGATGGTCGCCTACTGGGTCGACCTGATCGACCGCTATCCGATCGTCTCCCTCGAGGACGGCATGGCCGAGGAGGACTGGGACGGTTGGGCGCAGCTGACCACGGCACTCGGCGATCGGGTACAGCTCGTGGGTGACGACGTGTTCGTGACCAACGTGGGGCTCATCGAGCGCGGCATCCAGTCCGGCGTCGCCAACGCCGTGCTCATCAAGCTCAATCAGATCGGCACCCTCACCGAGACGATCGAAGCGGTCGAGCTGGCGGGGCGCTCCGCCTACCGCTCGGTCATCTCCCACCGGTCGGGCGAGACCGAGGACACCACCATCGCCGACCTGGCCGTGGCGCTCAACGCCGGCCAGATCAAGACCGGCGCGCCGTGCCGCTCGGACCGGGTGGCCAAGTACAACCAGCTCCTACGGATCGAAGAGGACTTGGGCGAGTCGGCGTCCTTCCACGGCGCCGACGCTCTCGCGGGGCGGCGTCGTGGCAGCGGGTAGGCCAGCCTCGGCGCCTGTCCGGCGAGCCTCGACGCGGGATGGGGGACGACCTCGGTCCCCCCCCCGTCCTGTTGCTCCGCGCCGTGGTAGCCGAGCGACGGGCCGCCCCCTCACTCGCACCGAGCGCCGTCGTGCCATCAAGGCGAGGCGTGCTCGGCTGGGCTTCGTTGTCGCCCTCGTGACGTCGATCGGCATCGTCGGGGCGTGGTTCCCGCTCTCCGAGCTCACCCACCAGCGGCAGGCGCTGTCCTCAGCGACGAGCCAGCTCGACCATGTTCGCCAGGAGGACCAGGCACTGGCCAAGGAGCAGGCACGCCTGAAGAACCCAGCCGAGATCG
>JBOGGF010000520.1:0-6704 GCA_050743965.1 Acidimicrobiales bacterium | reverse complement strand
GGAAAGGGCTACTGGCTCGTGGCGTCAGACGGGGGGATCTTCACCTTCGGCAACGCCGGGTTCTCCGGCTCGAAGGGTGGGTCGCACCTCAACGCCCCGATCGTCGGCATGGCTGCGACTCCAAGTGGCGCGGGTTACTGGGAGGTCGCCTCCGACGGCGGCATCTTCACCTTCGGCGCCGCTGCCTTCCACGGGTCCATGGGCGGTCGGAGCCTCAACGCCCCGGTGGTCGACATGGCTGCCACCGCCGACGGTGGAGGTTACTGGGAGGTCCAGGGAGGGTCGCCCGTGCCGGGGGGCCTGACCCAGTGCGCCAACCCGAACTTCTCGACGTCCTCGCCTGGCGGGGGAACCACTTACGGGAGCTATTACGTCTCCAACAACATGTGGAACCCGATATCGGCCGCACAGACCCTCAACACCTGCAATTACAACAGCTGGTACGTGGATGCGACCATGACCAGCCAGGGCGGGGCCGTCCAGACGTATCCGAACTCACAGATGACCTTCGACAATCAGCCCGGGCTGGGCACCCTCAGCTCGCTCTGCTCATCCTTCGCCGAATCGACGACGCCGTCAGGGAGCGGGTACGACTATGAGTATGCCTACGACATCTGGATCAATGGCTACGGCGGCGCCGGAAGTTCGGAACTGATGATATGGAACTACAACAACGGGCAGGCGCCGGGAGGGAACCTGCAGGGATCCTTTGTCGATGGCGGTCACACGTATGACGTGTACGTGAGCGGGAACGCGTCGTCAGGTGACTACATCGCCTTCGTCGCCACGTCGAATTTCACCTCGGGCTCCTACAACCTGGTTGATTTCTTCGATCACGCCATCGATGCAGGGTGGATCGATGGCGGATCGTCCGGCAAGCTGTGGCAGGTTGACTACGGCTTGGAGATTGGCTCAACCGGCGGACAGTTGGCGAAGTTCGCCGTCACAAACTTCGACGTCGCTCCCGCCTACGCATAGCGCCGGGCCACAGGCCCGCTCGGGGCGTCAGCCTTGGGCGCAGCCCGAGCCCTGCGGGCGTTCGGCCGTCGTCCATCCCGGAGCGTTCGACTCCGGGAAGAAGTCCCCGGTCGACGGGTCCTGGACGTAGGGGGCGGGCGATGGCGCACCAGCGGCCAGCGCACCGATGGCATGCAGGAGCGCGCCCACGTCGTCGGCACTGGTTCCCAATCCGCAGCTGGCACGGACCGCACCGGGGATCGAGGCGCGGTCGCCGGCGAGGACGTGCCGGCGCGCCGCGGCGACGTCGTCCTTTCCGAGGCCGAGCAGTCGCAAGAGGTAGGGATGGGCGCAGAAGCACCCGTGCCGGACGCCGATGCCGTGCTCCGCGCTCAGGCGGGCGGCGACCAGACCCTGGTGCACGCCCTCGACGGTGAACGTGGCGACCGCCAGGGTGTCGGTGTCGAGCGACGGGCCGAGGAGGCGGACGCCGTCGATGCTGGCGAGGCCGCGGCGAAGCTGCTGCGCGAGGTGACGCTCGTGCGCCACGATCGCCCCCCATCCGGTCGTGCGCAGGGCGTCGAGCGCCGCGCCCATCGCCACCGCACCCAGGACGTTGGGCGAGCCGGCCTCCTCCCGGTCGGGTGGCTCGGTCCAGATCACCTCGTCCAGGTCGACCAGGTCGACCGCCCCCCCGCCGGCGAGGAATGGGTCACCGGTCTCGAAAGTCGTCCGCGGCCCCACCAGCGCCCCCGCGCCGTAGGGGGCGTAGAGCTTGTGGCCGCTGAAGGCCAGGTAGTCGGCCTCGGTCGGGAGTGGCCGGTGGGGTGCGAGCTGCGCCGCGTCGAGGGCGACGGGCACGCCCCGGGCATGGGCGGCAGCGCAGATCTCGGCGATCGGCGGCATCCAGCCGGTGACGTTCGAGGCGCCGGTGATGGCCAGGAGCTTGGGTGCCGGGGACCCGTCGAGCGCGGCCACGACGTCCTCGACCCCGAAGGTGCCGTCGACCCCGCACTCGACGTAACGGAGGGTGGCGCTGCGCGCCCATGGCAGTAGGTTGGCGTGGTGCTCGACCACGGTGGTGACGACGACGTCCCCCGGCGCGAACCGGAGACGATAAGCGAGATGGTTGACGGCCTCGGTGGTGTTCCGGCAGATGATGGCCACGTCCCCGTCGTCCGACCGACCGCAGTGGTCGAGGATGACGAGCCGGGCAGCCTCGTAGGCGATCGTGGCGGCGCGGGACTTGAACCCGGCGCCCCGGTGGACGCTGGCGTACCAGGGCAGCGCCTCCGCGACCCGCTCGGCGACGAGGGGATGGGCGGGCGTCGAGGCGGCACAGTCGAGGTCCCGGTAAGGCCGCTCGACGCCGTCGACGCACGGGACGGTCAGGCCCGCACCGACAAGGGAGGTCAACGCCGCGGCCTCCGGCGGTTCCTCCATTCGCTGCTCCGGCGGCTCCGCCAATGGATGGGCGGGCTCTTTCGCACGGGTCGCGGTCACCGGATCAGCCTACGGACCGACGGCCTGGGGCGTGCTGGCGGGCTCGAAGCGAAACCAGCGGGCGCTGAACCGTCCGGTAGCCTGCCGCCGATGGAGGTGCGGGACCCGTCCGAGGATGGCCCCGACAAGGGCCCTGAGCTCCACCCGGCGGTGGCCGACCGTCCTGGTGTGGTCGGCCGGGGAACCCGCCGCGTGCTGGCCGCCAGCGAACCGGTTACGGGCGTCGTCGCCCGGATCTCGACGGACGCGCCGGTCGACGACGAAGGACCGGTTCACCAGACAGGACCGGCCGTCGACGCCGACGTGACCCCTGAGCTCGAGGTCGAGCTCGACGACGAGCCCGCTGCCGTGGCCGAGGTCGACGACGGAGCCGGGGCGGCCCTGGATCTCGAGCCCCAACTGGACGAGCCCTTCGCCCTCGAGGAAGGCCTCGAGGAAGCCCTCGAGGAAGGAGAGGAAGCCGTCGAAGTCGATGAGGAAGCGGCCGCCGAAGCCGCCCCCGAGCCCGACGAGCCCGCTGGCGACGAGCCGGAGCTCTTCGGGGACGACTACGAGGCGCTCGTCCGTGGGGCCGAAGCCACCCTCGACGCCGTCGACCGGGCCCTCGTCCGGCTGGGCGAGGGCGCCTACGGCACCTGCGAGGACTGCGGCGGAGCGATCGAAGACGACCTGTTGGCCGTCGATCCGACGACCGCCACCTGCGAGCGCCACCTGCGGCCGACGCCGGCGCCGGCGGAGCCCTGACGCGCCAACGTGGGGCGCCCGGGGCGCCCCACGTTGCACGGAAGATCCGGCGTAGTCGGGCCGCTCAGCCCTTCTTGGTCTCCCAGAAGATCGTTGTGATCTCGCCGATCTGGTCGAGCAGACGCTGGCCCACCGCGACGTCGACCGTCTTCTTCGACTCGCCGGCGGACTTCGTCGCCTTCCAGAACAGCTCGTGGAGCTGCGGGTACTTCTCGAGGTGCTCGGGCTTGAAGTAGTCCGTCCACAGCACCCAGAGGTGGTGCTTGACCAGATCGGCCCGCTCCTCCTTGATCTGGATGGCCCGGAGGCGGAACTGGTCGTCGTCGGAGCTGTTGTGCTTCTCCATGATGGCCTTGACGGACTCGGCCTCGATCCGCGCCTGGGCTGGGTCGTAGACGCCGCACGGCAGGTCGCAGTGGGCGTGGACGGACCGCGGCGGGACCGCCTGGTCCACGGCCGTCAGCACTCGTTCGATGATGCGCATTGAGCAGGCTCCTTCGTCCACAGTGAGGGGGTGCACGTCAGGACCACACTACCCACGGTGCAGCGGAGGAGAAACAGCCGCCCATCGCTCCCTCGTCCACGCCGACACCTCGCGTCGTCGCTGGTGGCGGGGCTGGTACTGGCTCCCGTGGTCGCGGCAGTGGGCAACCGCCGGGTCGTGGTCGAGGGCTACAGCATGGCGCCCGCCCTCCTCCCCGGCGACCGGCTCCTCGTCGTCCGGGCGCCGCCGTGGTGGCCGCTGCGCCCGGGCGCGCTGGTGGCGGTGCCCGATCCCCGCCGGCCGGAACGGCTGCTGGTGAAGCGGGCGGCGCCGGCCGGGACGGGCACCCTGTGGATCACCGGCGACAACGCCGAGGAGAGCACCGACAGCCGGACGTTCGGGTCGGTGCCGCGCCGCTCCGTGCGCGGCCTGGCCTGGTACCGCTACGCGCCGGTGGGGCGGTCCGGTCGGCTACGCCGGGATCTGGCCAGGTCAGCGCCCTGGGCCGCCGCCGCCGCAGTACGCTCTCGGGGATGGGGACCGAAGCCACCGATCGGTGGAGCGATCTCGGCGCGTTCATCCGGGAGCAGCGCAGCACCGCCCGGCTCTCCCTCCGACGGCTCTCCGAGCTCGCCGGGATCTCCAACCCCTACCTGAGCCAGATCGAGCGCGGCCTGCGGCGGCCGTCGGCGGAGATCCTCCAGCAGATCGCCCGTGCCCTGCGGATCTCGGCGGAGACGCTCTACGTGCAGGCGGGGATCCTCGACCCTCCGGCGGACACCCCGGACCTCGCTCGCCAGATCCTGGCCGACCCGCACCTGACCGAGGAGCAGAAGCAGGCGCTGGTCCGGATCTACCTGTCCTTCCGCCGGGAGCACGAGCCCGGCCACGAACGGGAGCACGAGCCCGGGCAGCGCGCAGGGACCGGGGCGGACGCAGCTCGCCGGTAGGCTCGGCGCCGCATGCGTCGGCTGGCCGTCCTGTCCTTCCACACGTCCCCGCTGGCACAGCCCGGCACGGGCGACGGTGGCGGCATGAACGTCTACGTGCGCGAGCTGGCGGCGGCCCTGGCCCGGACCGGGGTCACCTGCGACGTCTTCACCCGGGCGTCGGCGGCCGACCTGGCACCGGTGGTGGCGGTCGAGCCGGGGCTCCGGGTACACCACGTGGCCGCCGGCCCGCCCGCGCCGGTGGCGAGGGAGGTCCTCCCCGAGCTGGTGCCGGAGTTCACCGATCGGGTGCTCGCCGCCATGGCGGCCGAGGACGAGCGGTTCGAGGCCGTCCACGCCAATTACTGGCTGTCGGGGATCGCCGGTCACGCCATCAAGCACGAGCTGGACCTGCCGCTCGTCTCGACGTTCCACACCCTGGATCGGGTGAAGGCAGAGCTGGTGCCCGAAGAGGTCGAGGCCGACATGCCCCACCGGCGGGCCGAGGCCGAGGGCGCTGTCATCGCCTGCTCCGACGCCGTGCTGGCCTCGTGCTCGGTAGAGGCCGACCAGATCGCCGACCTCTACGGGGCCGACCCGGGCCGGATCGAGGTGGTGGCGCCGGGGGTCGACCACGCCTTCTTCGGTCCCGGCCACCGTCCCCAGGCCCGCCGGGCCCTCGGGCTCCCCCTCGACGGGACGCTGCTGCTCGCCGTGGGCCGGATCCAGCCGCTCAAGGGAACCGACGTGGCCGTCCGAACGCTGGCCGAGCTCACGCAGGGACCGGGTGCGCCCTACCGCCTCGTGGTGGTGGGTGGGCCGAGCGGGCCCCACGGCGTGGACGCCTACGAGGGCCTCATGGGGCTGGCGGGCGACCTCGGCGTGGCGGACCGGGTGACCATGGTGGACCCGCAGCCCCACGAGCTGCTCTCCACGTACTACCGGGCCGCCGACGCCTGCCTGGTGCCCAGCCGGTCCGAGTCGTTCGGGCTGGTGGCCCTGGAGGCGGCGGCTTGCGGGACGCCGGTCGTGGCCTCCGCCGTCGGCGGCCTCACGACGCTGGTCGACCAGGGCCGGACCGGCTTCCTCGTCGACGAGCCCGACCCGGCGGCCTACGCCGGGCACGTGCGCCGGCTGGTGGAGGAGCCGCTCCTGGCCGAGCGCCTGTCGACGGCGTCCGTGCTGCGGGCCCGCCGCTACACGTGGCGGGACGCCGCCGCCCGGCTGCGGGCCATCCACGACCGCCTGGCCGACGGGCGGCTGGTGGAGTGCGGCTGAGCGGCCCATGCCGCTCGTGGACCTGCCCGGCGACGAGGCGATGGCGTCGGCCGTCGCCTGCATCGACGCCTGGATCGAGCGGGAGCGATCGCCAGACGGCACCTTCGGCCTGGTGGCGGCCGAGCACCAGGCGGTCACCGACCGGACGGCGTCGCACCGGTGGTACCTGCGCTTCCGCGGCGAGGAGAAGGACGCCATCACCGTCTGGCTGACTCTGCGCCAGCGCACCCTCCACCACGAGGCGCAGTTCATGCCGGCGCCCGAGGAGCACCCGGTCGAGGTCTACTCGTACCTCATGCGGCGGAACGCCGACCTCTACGGCATGGCCTTCTGCCTCGGGCCCGAGGACGCCGTCTACCTGGTCGGCCGGGTGCCGGCCGCCCTCGTCGACGACGAGGAGCTCGACCGCATCGCCGGCTCGTCGATCGTCTACGTCGACG
Source organism: Acidimicrobiales bacterium (assembly GCA_050743965.1). Lineage (GTDB taxonomy): Bacteria > Actinomycetota > Acidimicrobiia > Acidimicrobiales > RAAP-2 > DAHUZJ01. The sequence goes on along the minus strand of JBOGGF010000520.1, from coordinate 369 downwards.
ACCACTTCCCGACGGCGATGACCCTCGGCCACCCGGCCGTCTACCGCCGCCGCCGGCGGCGCTGAGGGCTACCCTCTGGCGGTGCCCGTGTCGTTGCTGGTGGTCGGTGGGGGAAAGATGGGCGAGGCGCTAGTGACCGGGCTCCTCGGCCGCGGCGGCTGGGAGCCGACCGCGCTGGCGGTCGTGGACCCGGACCCCGACCGCCGTGCCGCGCTTACCGCCGCCCACGACGGGCTGGTGGTCGCCGACGCCGTCACCCCCGAGCTGTCGGCAGGGGCCACGGGCGCCGTCGTGGCGGTCAAGCCCGAGATCGCCGAGTCGGCGTGCCGCAGCATCGGCGCGGCGGGCATCACCCGCGTGCTGTCCGTC
>JBOGGF010000519.1:0-2452 GCA_050743965.1 Acidimicrobiales bacterium | reverse complement strand
TGCGCGTCGCAGATACCGAGGCTGAGCGGCACCTGCCAGGCGCTCCCCGGCGAGCCAGGCGGGACGTTGTAGCTGTCGGAGGCGCTCTGATTGCCGCTCCCGTACACGTAGGGGATGTTGTCGTGGTTGGGGCACTGGTAGGAAGCTGTTCCGCCACCGTCCGAGAACACCCCCAGGACTCCCGGATGCGAACCGGCCTGTGCCGCGAATTGGCCGCCGACGTTCCCGAGCTGTGGCTGGCCCGTGGGCTGGAGCGTTGCGAACCCGGCGGGGCAGCTGGCGAGCGAGCACTCGGCCGGGGAGCTGAGCGGGAACGCGCTGAAGGTGGGCGGCCCAGCAGCCGTGTTCCATGCGAAGCCGAGCACGTTCGTCCCCGGCACGATCACGGCGTCCAGAGGTCCGGTGTCGGCGCTGATCGCTCCGTCGGCGACGGATAGGCCGCCGTTGACGATGCTGAACGTGGCGCCTCCGTCCAGCGACTGCCACTCCTGCTCAGGCATGTAGTCCTGGGCGTCGTTCCCTTGGGTCCCGTAGACGTCGGCGAGAATGGAGATGGTAGAGCCGTCAGCCACGACGTGGACACCGTCGACGAACTTGGCGCCGTCTGCCGGGATGAGAGAGCCACTGTGCGAACACGCCGTCGCTCCCGCTGGAAGCACGCAGTACTGAACGAAGTCGGCCGACCCACCGAGATCGGTGTTGTTGTTCCAGGCGATGTAGGCGGTGCCGGCCCCATCTACCGCGACGGCCGGGGGTTGAGTTCCGATGCCGCTCGCCACCACGATCGGCTTGCCGCTGGCTGCCAGGGCCCGTCCGGCTGAACCGGTCAGGAGACCGGCCACCGCAGCGCCCAACATGAGCACGCGCCCGATGACCCGAACCCCTCTGCCTGCGCAGAACCAATGCCCCATGATGCCTGGACTCCTTTGTCGTCGTGCCGCCCCCGGCCCGAGAGCGCCGCTTACCCAGTCGTACGGCATCAACGTACGCGCGCCGGCCCCGCGCGAAAGCGAGGAAACCCTATAGATGAGGAACGGCCCTAGGCGTAGACGCCTCTCCCTCGGGCTGGCTAGCCCGCTCTCCCGGTGAGTGGCAGCACGAGCCTGGAGGAGTGCGTCGCGTCGCGGTAGATCCTGTGTGTGACCGACCGGCCGACAGGTAGGTGGAAGGCGTCGGGCGGCAGCAGCGAGTTGTGCTGGTCGAACAGCGGCTCGTCGTTGGACAGTTCGGCGACCAGCCGGTGGCCGGGGAGGATGCTCGCTGCGAATGGGTACAGGCGCAGGACGTACTCCTCGATGTTGCCCGGGACTACCGGTACCGCTCGAGTGTGGGGGTGGCGGGGGTTGCCGTCGGTGCTGCGGTCGTCCAGTTCGCGGTGGGAGGCCTTCAGGTAGCCGGTCGTGATCAGCTGGCGCCCGCCGTTCGAGCCCTCGTCCCAGATACGCAGGATGAAGTTCGTGTCGTCCTGGTCGATCTCCGCGAAGATGTGCGCGGCGCCGGTCCCGATCATCTCGGTCGGCTGGTCGACCGGATCCGTGCTCCAGCTGAGCATCTCGACCCTGTCGGTGACGGTCAGCGGTGGTTGGAGAAGGACCTCGGGAGGGGCGTGCTCCACGCCCATCGCCTCGGGCTCGAATGACAGGCTGCCACAGGGACGCAGGTACAGAGCCTGGTACTCGATGGCCTTCGGCGGCCACCGGTTGCCCGTCACCTGCCTGCGCGAGCCCTCGACGAAGACCCTGATTGCCGGCTCATCCATCACCCCGTTGTCGATCCCCTTCAGCCAGTGGTCATACCAGCGGAACATCTGGTCGTGCTCCTCGACCCAGGGGCGTGACTGCATCGGCGGGTATGGGCCGATGTCCAGCTTCTTGGGGCTCGTCAGCGCGTCGAACAGTTCGATCGTGCCGTCGACCGTCCACCCGCGTCCCTGGTTGATCTGCAGCCAGACCGGGACCTCGATGTTCCTGGCGAGGTTGACCGGGTTGCGCTCCTCATACCAATCGCCGTCGAGGTGGTTCATGACGATGTCAAACCAGGCCTCGTGGTGCTCGGGGTAGTGCAGGGTGTGTACGAGGTTTGGCCACGCGGCGACGTCAGGGTCGTCGAGGCGCGCCTGCACGAGCCGCTTGAGCTCCTGCGGTGGGTGGGTCTCGATCATCCGGGACCTGATCCGGTCGGTGTACGCCCAGCCGGAGTCACCGCCGCGGCCCTCCCGCGCGGCGCGTGGCATCAGCCACATCACGCCGCCGTGGTACGTGGTCTCGTAGAAGTCGAAGTGGCCGCCTGAGACGAAGATCGCCCGCAGGTGCGGCGGGCGCTCGGCGGCGGCCAGGATCTGCATCGAGGCGAAGTAGGAGATGCCGATCATGCCGACGTTTCCGTCGCACCATGGCTGCTCGGCGACCCACTCGATGAAGTCATAAGCATCCTGGCCGAGCGGCACGCCGCC
>JBOGGF010000518.1:0-2952 GCA_050743965.1 Acidimicrobiales bacterium | reverse complement strand
CGGCGGCGGGTGATCTCGACCAGCGGCTTGAGGATCAGCGCCAGCGCGGCCAGGCCCAGGGCGCCCAGCCCCCACCACAGGCCCTCGCGCTGGACGGACTCGAGTGGGCTGGTGGTCGAGGCGAGCGCGTGGACGTGGTGGGCGACCGACTTCTGCGGCTTGGGCGGCGGATGACCCGGGAGCGTGGGGCCGGGCCGGTTCGGGTCCAGGGTCATAGTGAGCGCGACGTACGGCTGGATCTCCCCCCAGCCCTCATCATCGTCCCGACTGGACGTGGGGCGGTCCGCAGATGCCTCGATGCGGTACTCGATCTGGTCGGCCGACTCATCCGGGAAGCGCTCGCGCAGCAGCGCCGCCTCGGCGCTGACGAAGGGGGCGGCCCAGCTGGTAAGGGGTTGCTGGTTGGAGAGGCAGTCGCCGTTGGCGTGATAGGCGACCAGCACGTCCTGGCCCGGGGCGGAGACGTCGATGTCGTTGCCGTGCACCGAGTAGTTGTCGACCACGCCGGAGCCGTTAGTTGCGGCGACCCCGATCACGTGCGGGAAGCCCGCCGGGAACCGAGGCTCCGTCGTGGGCTTGCCCGTGGTGTCGCCACCCGAGGCGACCACGACGGCGTCCTTCCGGTGGGCGTAGGCCACGGCCTGCTTGAGCACGCCAAGGTTCGGGTCGTCGGCCGGGGTACTCAGCGACACGTTGATCACGTCGGCACCGTGGCCGGCGGCCCACCGGATGCCCTCGGCGAGCCGGACGGTGTCCGGCGGGTACGGCACCGGGCCGCTGCCCTGCTGCGGCTCCGCGTAGAAGACCCGCACCGGCAGGATGGTCGCCCCCGGGGCGGCTCCGATCAAGGCGGACTTCCCTGCGAGCAGCTGGCCCGCAATGATCCCGGCGACGGCCGTGCCGTGGCCGAAGAAGTCCGACCGCGCGTCGGAGTAGCCGGGAAGCAGTGACTTACCCGGCAACACGTTGTCCCCGGCCAGGTGAGCGTTGCCGGTGTCGACGCCGGAGTCGACCACCGCCACGGTGACGCCCCGGCCGATGGCCAGCGACCAGGCCTTCTCGAAGGCCGGCGATTCGAGGTTTCGGGAGGTCCGATGAAGGTAAACGGTATGGCCCACCCGGCACTCCACCGCCTGGGCGGGGGTTGGGGCGGTGAGCGGCGGCACCACCACGGCCGCGCCGAGGAAGAGTGCGGCCAGGCCCGCACGAGCTGGGGTTGATCGCCCTCTCACGGGCCGGCTACCGGCTGGATGGCCGCCTGCCGGCTGAGCTCCGGGCCGTTGGCGAACAGCCGCAGCCATGCCTGCGGCACCGGGACCGGCGTCACCCGGCCGTACCCGAGCGAGGTCTGCGCAGATCGCTCGCTCGTCTTGTCGCCCACCGCGTAGCGGGTGCCGCTGGAGTCGACCAGGTAGACCCGGCCGGAGTCCAGCACACCCGCTGCGGACGAGCGCACCAGGGCGCCTCGACCGGGCTGGACCTGACTGGTGATCCCCGAGGTCTTGGCGAGGTCGCTGTCACCGGCCGGTGTCGCGAGCAGCGACTGCGGTGCCTTCCCGGGGTGCGCGTCCAGCCGGGCGCAGGGGCTCTCGACGCCTGGGTACGGCGACACCGGGTGACGAGGCCAGTCCGGTGGGAACGGGGCGTCCTGGACACGGTTGTCGGTCTTGACCCCGTTGCTCTGGGCGGAGCTGAGCCGGACGGGCTGGATCTGGGCCCCCGGGCCGGAGGAACGATAGATGGTCCAGGCGAACGGGTCGAGCGGCAGCAGCTGGCCGTTCTTGCCGAGCACGTAGTGGATGTTGCCGACCGCGACGGGAGTGCCGACGGTGTCGAGGCCCCCCACACCGGTGGAGACGTGTTGCCCGGTGCCCGGCACCGTGAAGGGCTCCAGCGGGGACCCCTCGTCGAACAGGTCCAGCCACTGCCCGGGGACGTTGGCGGGAGTCTGGCTGTCCAGCCGCAGGGCCCGAAGGATGGCCGAGGAGTCGTTGCCGAGCGGGTAGCGGTGACCGCCGGCGACGACGTACTGCGCGCCGCCTGCCTGCACCCGGAAGGCCTGGTTGGTAGCCGGCTTCACGGTCGGGTGCTGGCCGATCGCCACGTTGATGCCGCCGCCGGAGTTGGTGCACGCGCTCCAGCCGGAGTTCACCAGGTGGCCGTTGGTGGGCAAGATGTCGGGGGCGCCGGAGATTCCCATGGTGTAGCCCGCCTGCTGCGCGGCAATTTTGTCGTCGGGCACGAAGTCGACCTTCAGCGACCCCTGGCCGAGGACGAGCCGGGCGGACGTGGAATTGATGACCGGGTAGAGCGTCCCCTTCAGCGCCACGAACCGGGAGCCGGAGGACTTGCCGATGACCAGCCCGCCCTGCAGCCAGTCACTGGGCACCGACGGCTTGAGGAAGCCGGAGACAGCGGCGCCGGCGACCAGCATCCCCGCCAGCACCAGGCCTCCGATCAGGGTCCGGCCGTAGCGGACCGGCTCGACCTCACGGCCACCCGGGGCGCCGCTGAGGAACGCGGTGACCAGACGGCGGCGGTTGAAGGAGTGCGCCTCGACCAGGTCCTTCTTGCTCGACACGGCTCCCCTTCGGTCTTGCGGCGGCTGTTGCGGTGGTGCGCCGGCGCGAGGGGGCGATTGCCTCCCCCGTGCGCCGGCGCCCTACGCCCTCCTCAGGCGCGATGCATGGCCGGTCTGCGACGCATCAGCACTGCCCCCGCGAGCGCCATCGCCAGTCCGAGTGCCGCGAGCGGCATCGAGTCTGTCGGCGCTCCAGTGTTGGGCAGCGTCTTGCCGTGGACCGAGGACCCTGGCGGGTCCTGGGTCGGCGGCGTCACCGAGGAGCAGATGGCCGGGTCGCACAGCGGTGCCTTCTGCTGCTTCGGCTGGCTCAGGCCGGGCAGCGACCCCTGTGGAGCGGGCACGCCGCCGCTGAGGTTGCTGCCCCCCAC
>JBOGGF010000517.1:0-2931 GCA_050743965.1 Acidimicrobiales bacterium | reverse complement strand
CGCGTCGTGGGGCGCGGGGCGGACGACCGGCCGGGCTGCGTGGTGGCGGCGCCGCCGGGCTGCTCCCGCCGCACTTCGCGTGGCGCCTTGTCCTCGCGCAGCCCCTCGAAGCGGGGATGGCGGAGCTTGCCGTCGGTCGTCCACTCGGTGAACGCCACCTGGGCGACGAGCTCGGGGTGGACCCAGTGGGGCCGGCGCTCCTCCACCCGGCCGCGCGTGAAGGGCGACCGTTCGACTGCCCGCTCCCCGAGCCGGCGTCGCAGGTCCAGGAGGACCGCCGTCGTGTACCCGGTCCCGACCTTCCCGGCATAGACGAGGTCGTCACCGTCGTAGTAGCCGACGAGCAGGGCGCCGAACCCCACCCGGCTGCCGGCGAGATCGGTGTAGCCCCCGACGACCATCTCCTGCCCGGCGGCGCACTTGTACTTGAGCCAGGCGTCGGAGCGCCGACCGATGTAGGGCGCGTCGGCCCGCTTGGCGATGAGCCCTTCCCAGCCGCGGGCGCACGCCACCGCGAAGTACGCCGTGCCTGTGCCGTTGCGGTGCGGGGTGTAGCGAAGCGGGCCAACCGACCGCAGCGTCCGGCGCAGCAACCCCTTGCGGTCCCGGAGGGGGAGGCCCGTCGTGTCGTGGCCGTCGAGGTGGAGCAGGTCGAAGGCGTAGAAGACGACCGCCACCGGGCTCCGCCGCGCCCGGGCGGCGTCGTTATTGCCCATCCGCTGCTGGAGGCGGGCGAAGCTCGTGTGCCCGCCGTGGAACGCCACTACCTCCCCGTCGACCACCAGGTCGTCTGCCTCCTGGGCGGCGAAGGCGTCCGCCACCTCGGGGTAGGTCGCCGAGAGGTCGTGCTGGCGGCGCGAGAGCAGGCGAACGTCGGGACCGTGGCGGAAGACGAGGCACCGCTGGCCGTCCAGCTTTCGCTCGTACAGCCACCCTTGGTCGGAGAACCGCCGATCGGTGAGGGTGGCGAACATCGGTGCGACCCACGCGGGATGGGGCGCCGGCCGCAGGCGTCGGCGCGGCCCTTTGGCGAGCGAGGCGAACCGGTCGGTCACCGGTCGGAGGCCGCCAGCTCCTCGATCGTGCGGCCCGAGCGGACCGACGCCGGCCCGTCGCGGACCAGCACCTCGTCGGGCGTCGACTCCCGGTCGCGCATCTCGATCATCAGCCAGGCGTCGCCTATCCCGGAGCCGGCGCCGTCACCGGCGCGGGCGGTGCCGTCACCGGCGCGGGCGGTCTCCCCGCGACGACCGGTGCTGTTGTGGCCCGCCGGAGGCGGGTGAGGGCGAAGCCCCCGTGGAGCTTCTCGCCGTCCAGCCAGACGGCCACGTGGCCGCGGGCACCCCGTCCTCCACCGGGGACGGTCCCACGCGATGCTCGGTCAGGTTGCGGTAGGTACCGGTGTCCCACACGATCACCGGGCCGGCGCCGTACTCCCCCGCCGGGATGACGCCTTCGAAGCCGGCGTAGTCGGGCGGGTTGTCCTCCGTCCGCATGGCCAGGCGCTTGTCGCTCGGGTCGAAGGAGGGTCCTTTGGGCACGGCCCACGAGAGAAGGACGCCCCCCACCTCGAGCCGCACGTCGTAGTGGAGGCGCCGGGCGTCGTGCTTCTGGACGACGAACCGGGGGCCGCCGAGCGAGCGAGCGGCGGCGGCCCTCGGGCTCGCTCGTCCGGGTGAAGTCCCGCTTCCGGTGATAGCGGTCCAGCACGTCGTCGGCCACTGAGGTGTGGTACCCACCGGCCGGGACCGTCATACTGCCGTCCGGGTGGTCGGCCTGCCGCTCAGGTGGTCGACTGCTCGCCCCGGGGGCCGCCAACCCGGGCCCCGTCGCAAGCTGCTCGGGCTTCTCGACCACGGGCGGCGGCCGGGCACAGCCGACGGAGCTCCGCCGCCATGTCGTCGAAGCGGTAGTGGCCCTGGAGCCCACTCGGGTTGGCCACCACCCACAGCGCCGCCGACCCCAGTGGCTCGGCCTGCTCGCCAACCGCCGCCCCCCGCCGTCCGAACGCGGTGCGAAAGGCACCCAACCCGAGGACGGCCACGACCGCCGGGCGCCACCGCCCGACCTTCACCGCCAGCCGCGCTGCACCGGCCCGCAGCTCCACCGGGTCGAGCTCGGCGGCGGTCGCGGTGGTACGAGCCACCAGGTTGGTCACGCCCAGCCCGCAGTCGAGCAGTCGCCGCTCGTCGGCCGGCCCCAGGATCTCGGGCGTCAGACCGGCGGCGTGGAGCAGCTTCCAGAACCGGTTGCCCGGATGAGCGAAGTGGTGTCCGGCGGCACCCGACCAGCGCCCAGGGTTGATCCCGCAGAACAGCACGCCGAGGTCAGGCCCGATGACGTCGGGAACCGTCCGGCCGAGGGCCACGGCCGCCGCCAGGTCGGCAGGTGACGGTCGGACGCCGGGAGACGGTGGCGCCCGGCCGGCGGCGGCCCGGCGCTCAGGCGCCGGACGCTCGGTGGCCACGCCCGGCCCGGCCCCAGCGGGAGCCGTGGCTCCCGCGGGCGCCGTGCTCCACCCGCGTCACCCGGTCGGACCGGCCGGCATGGTCGACCCGGCCGGTGGAGCCGCCACGCCCCTCGTCGTCGTCCCCGCCGTCCCGCTCCGCCGGCACCACGCGGCGGCAGCGCATGCACCACGCCGCCGGGGCGTTCTCGTCCGCCGGGTGGACCAGCGCACCGCAGCTCCCACACCGCCATATCACCGGCGAACGGAGCACCTCGTGACCTGCCATCTCTGCACAACCCCCGCGGACCTGCCGCTCCCCATGGCGCTCGACGCGCACCCGACTCTTCACGCCCCGTGGGGCCTCAGGGTCCGCATCCTAGAGAACCCGCCAGACATCCCTACCCATCCCCGCTCGCGGCGCCCCGCTCGCGGCGCCCCGCTCGCGGCGAACGAAGGAGGGTTCCGCTGGCACCGCTGCGGGG
>JBOGGF010000516.1:0-10668 GCA_050743965.1 Acidimicrobiales bacterium | reverse complement strand
GTCCTGGCGTGTGCCGCCGCCGCCGCGCTGGTGGTCACGCTCGTCCCTGCCGGCCCGTCGAGGACGGCCGCCGGCCGCCGGAGCGCGCCGCGGCGCGCCGGACGGGGGACGGGCGGTGCCGGCCACGGCGCGGCGACCTTCCCGGGCCCCGACGGCGTGGAGGCTCGCTGGGTGGTGAAGGAGAACGATCGGCCGGGGACGACGGCGTGGAAGATCACCGGCAGCCAGAGCCCGACAGGGATTGCGGGCTATGCCGATCGGGAGGAGGTCCACCGGGGCCAGCGGGTCACGCTGTTCGTGTCGACCCTCGATCCGAGCTTCCACGTCGAGGCCTACCGGACGGGCTATTACCACGGGAAGGGCGGCCGTCTTGTCTGGCGGTCGCGCACCGTGCCCGCCGCCAACCAGCCGACGTACCCGGTCAGCCCGGGGATCAACATGGTCGAGTGCCACTGGTCGGCGTCCATGCACTTCGCCGTCACGTCCAAGTGGGTCCCGGGCGAGTACCTCTTGAAGCTGGTCGGCAGCGGGGGTCAGGAGAGCTATGTCCCCCTCACCGCGTGGGACCCCGCCAGCCGCGCCACCTACGTGCTGATGGAGGGATCGTTCACCGAGCAGGTGTTCAACCCCTACGGGGGCTATGACCTCTACCAGGGGGCCACGCCGTGCGCGCCTGGCGTGTACCCGTGCTCGAGCCGGTCCCGGGTGGTGTCCTTCGACCGGCCCTCCGCCTACGCCTACGGCCAGGGGGCCGGGACCTTCCTGAGCCTGACCTACCCGCTCACCCGGCTGATGGAGCAGCACGGCCTCGACGTCACCTACTGGACGGACCTGACGCTGCACGAGCACGGCACACTCCTGCCCCGGCACCAGGTGCTCATCTCGACCGGCCACGACGAGGAGTGGTCGCTCCAGATGCGTGACCGGGCTCGGGCCACAGGGCGCGACAAGGGGGTGAACGTCGCCTTCTTCGGAGCCAGCCCGGTGCTGCGCAAGGTCCGGCTGCTGCCCTCGCCGCTCGGCCCGGACCGTGAGATCGTCAACTACCGCGACCCGACAGCCGACCCGGAGCTGGCGACCGATCCGGCCCAGGTGAGCCAGAACACATGGGGCCAGGCGCCGGCCAGCCTCCCCCCGAGCGCCCTCGTCGGCGGGACCTATGTCGGCTACGACAACAAAGCGTCGTTCCCCCTGGTCGTGTCCGACCCCTCCTCGTGGCTCTTCGCCGGCACCGGCCTGGTGGCGGCACCCAGGTGGCCGGCGCCCTGTCGACCGACTTCCAGCAGTACGAGCCCACAGGGGACAACCCGGCCAACGTGCAGATCCTCGCCCACTCGCCCGTCGCCGTCCCGGTCCACGCCAACCCGGCCGCCTTCGCCGACACCACCTACTACACGATGCCGTCGGGCGGCGCCGGGGTGTTCGAGAGCGGCGCCAACAGCTGGATCCCCTCGCCCGCCGCCTGCCCGGTCACCACGCCACCCGGGGCCTGCCCGGCCAAGGTAATGCGGGAGATCACCGGCAACGTGCTCCGGGTGTTCGGGAAGGGCCCGGTCGGGAAGACCCATCCTTCGGTGGCCAACTGGCAGCGGTTCTACGGCTGAGCCGCGCCGCGCCGCCGGCGCCGCCTGCACCGCCAGGTCCCCGTCCGCGCCCGTATCGGGCGCGGTGCGGTGGCCGTGACGTCGGGACGAGTGCCAGGCTTCCCCATGGTCCGCGAGCTCGTTGTCCTCGGCACGGCCAGCCAGGTGCCCACTCGCCACCGCAACCACAACGGCTACCTGCTCCGGTGGGACGCCGCCGGTATCCTCTTCGATCCGGGGGAGGGCACTCAGCGCCAGCTTCTGCTCGCCGGCATCCCGTCGTCGGCCGTCACCTGCATCTGCCTCACGCACTTCCACGGCGACCACTGTCTCGGGCTGCCCGGTGTGCTGCAGCGCATGGCCCTCGACGGCGTAACCCGGCCGGTGACCGTCGCTTTCCCGGCCGCCGGCGCCGCCTACTTCGAACGGCTGCGTCACGCTTCGGTGTTCGAGGACCGCCTCGACGTGCGGCCCCTGCCGGTGGCCCCACCGCCCGACGGATCGACTGTCCACGTGCTCACCGAGCCGGAGTCGTCGTTGACCGTGCGGGCCGCGTCGCTGGCACACGCCACGCCGGCGGTCGGGTGGCGGGTGGAGGAGGACGACGGCCGCACGATGCTGCCGTCGCGGTTGGCCGCGGCGGGCGTGGCGGGTCCCGCGGTCGGCCGCCTGCAGCGCGGGGGAGAGGTCGAGGTGGACGGCAGGGCGGTACGGCTGGAGCAGGTGAGCGTCGAGCGTCGCGGCCAGCGGGCCGCCATCGTGATGGACACCGGATGGTGCGAGGGGGCTCGCTCGCTCGCCGCCGGTGCCGACCTGCTGGTGTGCGAGGCGACGTTTGCCCAGTCCGAGGAGGATCTGGCCGCGCGCGCCGGCCATCTGACCGCCGGTCAGGCCGGCGAGCTGGCGAACGAGGCCGGTGCCCGCCGCCTGGTCCTGACGCACTTCTCGCAGCGGTACCGCGACATGCGTCCGTTGCTGGCGGAGGCGAGGCGGGCGTTCGCCGGCGACCTGGTGGTCGCGGAGGACCTCCGACGGGTACCGGTCCCTGGCCGCCAGGTGGCCGGTTGAGCGCGCTGGTACCCCCACGCGCAGACGCCCGAGGGGGGGGTGACACTGGACCCGCCGGCGACGACGCACGACGGGCGTGGGTGGACCGGCCCTCTACCGAGCGGGCGGCGGTCCTGCGCCGGGCGGCACATGTGCTCGACGCCCACCGCGACGAGGTCCGCATGTGGGTCCAGCGCGAGGCGGGCAAGGTGCGCAAGGCGGCAGAGCTGGAGCTGGACCTGGCGCTCGAGGAGCCGTGGGAGGCGGCGGGGCTGGTAAGCCGGCCGCGGGGCGAGCTGGCGGAGGACCGGGGACCTGGCGGGAGAGCGAAGGACCCAGCACGCCGGAGGACCCGGCACGCGGCCGAGAGTGCCACTACACTTGCCGCAACCCGACAGACACTTACATGCACTGTGCCTGCGGCGCTGACGGCGACATGAGCCCGACCGGCGGCGACGCCGATCGACGGGGGGGATCACCCGCCGGGCCGTGACCCGGTGCCTGCTACCCCAATTACCGCCCGGCGATCAGACGATGGCTACAGTTCGGAGGAATTCGCCGTACCGAGGACCCACGGAGGCACCCTCGGCTCGGGCGGCGACCCGTCGGCGGATGAGGGAAGAGAGGCACGTCGATGGACGACAGGCTGGATGTCTCGCCGAGCGGCAGCGACGCGGCCTTTCTTGCCGCCTGCGTCGATCAGGACGGTGACGGCGTCGAGCTCTCCTACCGGGCACTCGACCGGATCGCCGAGCGCCTCGCCGCGGACGACCTGACGCTCCTCGTCCGCCCCGACGGTCTCGGCCCGCAGCTCTTCGTTCGGGGTCGTGGGCCGGTGGCGCCGCCGACGACGGCCGACCTCGCCGCCCGCCCTGCGGGCTTCTACGAGGGCGCGGCTCCGGTGGCCGACGCCGTGGCTCCCGTGCTCGTCCGGACCTGCGAGCTCGCCCTGGCCGCCGCCGCCGCCCGGCAGCGAGCGGCCGGCGCAGACGGTGGGCTGTCCGGCCGGCAGTTCATGGAGCTGGCGATCGCCCGTGCTGCCGCGTCCAGCGCTCGTTACGGCTGGTCGCACACCGCCTTGCTGCTGGCCGCCGCCGATCCCGGCGCCGCGCCGACGTGGGCGGAGCTCGGGGACGCCGTCGCGTCGGCGGCCCGCGTCGGTGACGAAGTGGGCGCGGCGTGGGCCGGCTGTGCCGTCGCCCTCCTCGGCAACGCGGGCGCCGACGCGGTCCCCCCGTTCCTCGAGCGCGTGCGCGCCGCGCTCGGTGCCACCGGGAGGGGCCGCCCGCAGCTCGAGGTGGTGACGGTCGGGATGCCGCGTGAGACGGTCGACCCGCGGCAGGTGTGGCGGTTGCTCACGGAGCGGCTCGCCGCCCGGGTCCCGCCCGCGCCCGGGGGATGGTCCGGATCGCTGCCGAGCGAGCTCGAGCTGGACCTGCGGGCGATGCCCGGCGTCCTCTCGGTGGGCACGACCGGCCGTGGCCTGGCCGAACGACCGCAGTTGACCCTGGTCGCGTCGGAGCCCACCGACGCCCTGCACCAGGAGGCAGGATGCCGGCTGGCCGAGCGGCTCGGCGACGGCGCCGTTCCCCTCGTCACCGTCGGACCGGCGACGATCGGCGTCGAGGCACCGAACGGCACGTTGCCGGCGTTCACCGGTGACGATGTGCGCGGGCCCTCCGACGGACCGGCGACGCCGTTCGCGCCCGCCGCCGGTGCGCGGGGCTCGAACGGACATCCACCGTCCGGCGACCCGGCGTACCCCCCGCCCTCGGCCCCGGCGCACGCCCCGGCCCCGATACCGGCGCAGGACCGCGACCGCGTCGCCCTGCTCGGGGCCCGGTTCGACGCGGCGACGGGGACGAGTGAGGTCGTGCTGGCGCGCGGCGATATCCGGGCGAGCGCCCGGGCCGCCGGTGGCCCGCTCGCCGGCGGCGCGCAGGCGACGCTGACGGCGCTGAGCATCCTGGGCATCCAGGTGCCGTACTCGCTGCGTTCCGCCGGTCGGATGCACGAGGTGCGCGGTGCACCGGTGGTCGTGGTTCTTGCCCCGCGGCCGGCCGTGTCGGAGCGGGGGTCGGCGATGGTCGAGCGCATGGGGGTGGCCGCCGGTGGCGACGAGGTGGAGGCTGCAGGAAGGGCGACGCTCGGAGCGCTGAACCGCTACCTCGGTGACGTCGTTCCTGCCGAGCCGAGGCCGTGACCCTCGGCCGGGGCGTGTACCGCTATGGCGCGTCGTTCGTCGACCGCGTCACTGGCCTGCGGTTCGAGGCCCACCACCCCGCGGCGCGCGCCGACCGGTGGCGCGCCTACCTGGACGGCACGATCAACGAGTACCAGCGCTACGGTCTCAGCTCCCTGATCGACCGCCCTTCGCTCGAGCGGGCCGACGGTGTCTCGCTCTTCTTTGTCGGGCTCGACGCCCAGAAGCGGATCGTCGCCGGGGTCCGGTGCCACGGGCCGCTGGACGACGCCGAAGCCTCGCTGGCCCTGGTGGAGATGGCGAGCTCCCCAGAGATCGGTGAGCACCGGGAGATCGTGGAGGGGGCGTCGCCACACGGCGTCGTCGAGATCAAGGGGGCCTGGCGCGAGCACGGAGAGCACAGCAACCACCAGGTGGCCGAGGCGCTCACCCGATGTTGCGTCCACGCCCTCGAGTGGTTCGGCGCCGAGTTGGCGCTGGCCGCCGTCGCCGACCGGATGGAGGTCCTACTCTCCGCCGGCGGTGGCCGGATGATGGGTCACGAGTCCGCCCGCTACCCGAGCGACGAGTACCGAAGCGTGCTGATCGCCTGGCGGCGCCCCCGCTACGGGCCGTGCGTGAGCCCGGAGCAGGCGCCGCTCGTGCGGGACGAGCAGCAACAGCTCCGCCAGCTTCCCGACGGGGGGATGGCCACCGGTTGGCGTCCGATCGTCCTCGACCTGACGCGCCGGTCGGACCGAGCGATCCTCGCCAACCTACGGGGCGATCCGGGCATCGAGCACCTGGACGCGGCAGACGGCCAGCTCGTCGAGCTCTCCCAGCTCCTCCCCGCAGCCCCGACGGAGGCGCTGGCCGAGGCGCCTCGGCACGTCTACTTCCCGTGGCGCCGGGCCGTCGTGCGGATGCTCGGCCCGACGGCGTTCCCGCTCGTGCGGCTGGACCGCAACCGCCATCGCATCACGAGCGAGCAGCAGCGCCGGCTGGCCGGGCAGCGGGTGGGCGTCGTGGGCCTCAGCGCGGGACACGCCATCGCCGTCACCCTCGCGCTCGGCGGGACGTGCGGCGAGCTCCGGCTGGCGGACTTCGACGAGGTCGCGTTGACGAACCTCAACCGCCTGCCGGCGACGGTGCTCGACATCGGCGTCAACAAGGCGGTCGTCGCCGCCCGGCGGGTGGCGGAGCTAGATCCCTACCTCCGGGTCGAGGTGACACCGGCCGGGGTGCGCGTGGGCAACGTCGAGGAGTTCGTGGCCGGGCTCGACGTCGTCGTCGAGGAGTGCGACGAGCTGGATGTGAAGGTGCTGGTCCGCGAGGTGGCGCGGCGGCACGGGGTCCCGGTCGTCATGGCTACCAGCGACCGCGGGCTGCTCGACGTCGAGCGGTTCGACCTGGAGCCGGACCGGCCGCTCTTCCACGGGCTGGTCCCGGACCTCACCGCCGCGTCCCTTCGTGGCTTGTCGACGGCGGAGAAAGTGCCCTATGTGCTGCGGATCGTCGACGCCGAGCTGATGTCGCCCGAGGGCGCGGCGTCCCTGGCGGAGATCGGGCACACGCTCTCCACTTGGCCCCAGCTGGCGACGGAGGTGACGCAGGGCGCGGCGGGAGCCGCGGCGGCGGTGCGCCGTCTCGGCTTGGGGCTCCCCGTCCCGTCGGGCCGGGTACGGGCGGACCTCGAGGCGATGGTCGGCCGCCTGGCTGGCCCGGTGCCCTCACCGTCGACGCCGCCGCGGGCCGGTGCCGAGGGCGCCCCCCCGCCCCCGGCCATGCCCGGTGCCCCCCCCGCCGACCCGCTGCTGGCCGTCGCGCACGCGGCGTCGCTCGCCCCCTCCGGTGGCAACGCCCAGCCGTGGCGGTTCGAGGTCTCTCCGTCCGCACTCGCGATCGAGCTCGATCGGACGCGGACCAGCCGGATGGATGTGAAGTGGCGCGGCAGCTACCTCGCCCTCGGTGCGGCGCTGTTCAACGCCAGGGTGGCCGCCGCCGCCGCCGGCCGGCTGGGGGACGTCGAGCTCTTCCCCGACGGGCCATCCTCCGATCGGGTTGCCCGGCTCCACTTCGACGCCGGCGCGGACGAATCACTGGCCGCGCTCCACCCGTGGGTCCTCGCCCGCTGCGCCAACCGTCGCCGGGCGCCGGCGCAGCCGCTCGAGATGACGGCGGTCGCCGACCTCCGGCGCGCCGTCGAGGCAGAGGGTGCCGCGCTCCACCTCGTGACCGACGCCGACCGTCTGGCGGACTGCGCACGGATGCTCGGGGAGGCCGAGCGGATCCGATTCCTGACCCCGGAGCTCCACGCCGACATGATGCGAGAGCTCCGCTGGCCGGGAGAGGACCTCCGGACGGGGCTCGACATCCGCACCCTCGAGCTGTCGGCGGGCGAGGTCGCCACGCTCGGCGTGGCGCGGCGGCCGGAAGTGATGGCACTGCTGGCCGGGTGGGACGCCGGCAACGCCCTCCGCAACAACGCCGAAGGCGCGCTGCGGCAGGCGTCCGCACTGGCCATCGTGACCGTCCCCGCGCCGACCCCCACGTGGTACCTGCATGCCGGCGCGGCGGTCGAGCGGTGCTGGCTGGTCGCCCAGCAGGCGGGGTTGGGCGTGCAGCCCGTCTCCCCCGTGTTCGTCTTCGCCGTGCAGGACGCCGACTACGAGCACCTGGGTGGGGCCCGGTTCGCCGGCGAGCTCCGGGCGCTGTCCGAGCGTTTCCGCGCTGCCATCGGACTGGTGCCCGGGGAGGCGCTGGGACTCGTCCTCCGCCTCAGCCACGCCCCACCGCCGACGGCGCGCAGCGCACGCCTCCCGCTCGACGAGGTCGCTCGGATGTCGGCCGCCGCGCCGGCCTTCACTCCGATGCCCGCTGCGACTGCGACTGGCAGGCCGGCGGCGGTTCCTGCTGCCACTCCGGGTGCAACGAACGGCTGACCGCCGCGTCGCGCCTCCACCGGTCCGCCGCCACTGGCCGGCCCGCGCTCATTCCCTGTTCAGGGACTGGTCATTGGGTGCCGATGTAAGTAGCATTGCCCTCGGGGTGTCGTCGGGCGTGCCTGGCGACGAAGACGGGATGGGGAGATGGGGTCAACAACGCGTGTCGGTGACGACCACATCGGCAATTTGCTTGCCGGGACGGTCCACATGCTCGGAGGAGCCGTCGCGGCCGCCTTCGTGCCGAAGATGGAGTCGGACAGCCCGGCGGTGTGGGTCACCACCAGCCACACGCAGCTGTCCGCACCGCTGACGGAGCTTGCCGCCCGCCATCTGGCCGACGACGGCCCGTGGGGGGTCATTTCCGACGACGACCGGGAGTGGACCGCGCTGGTCGAGCCGGTGTTCGGCTGGGACCACGCGGCGTCCGGCGACGGCACCGGCGACGGCGAGGGCACCCGGACGCCGGTGGGCGTGCTCGCGGTCGCCATCGCCGAAGCGGGCCGGGCCTTCACCGGCGATGACGCCAAGACCCTGCGGCTCTTCGCCAAGCTCTGCGCGGGGGTCACCCGCACCACGCACCCGACAGAGGAGATCCGGCACCAGCGCCGCCTCGACGACCTCGTGTCCCAGATCAGCGAGCGGCTGATGTCGACCACACTGCCCTCGCTGCAGGTGAACCTCGACTGGACGGTGGAGACCCTGTGCCGCTTCCTGGGGGCGGACTTCGCCTTCCTGCGACGGAACGACCACGTGGCCGGCGCCAGCATCCTCATGGCCGAGCACCCCCAGCGGGATGTCGACCCCGGCGACGACGCCCTCGGCGTCGTGCCGTTCGACGCGGACCCCGTCTTCGCCGCCACCCGGGACTTCAAGGTCCCGATCATCATCCACGACCCGAGTGCGGGGGGCGACGAGTACACGGCGCGGGTGTCGGCCGCGACCGGCTTCACAGGGTTCACCGGCGCGGGCGTGCCGCTCGTGCATGCCGACGTGACCGAGGGCTGCCTCGCGTTCATCTACCTGTCGGACTTCGACTGGTCCGAGCACGAGGTGAACGCGCTGCGCGCCGTGGCGGCACTGCTGGTGCAGCTGCTGCACCGCATCGACGCCGAGGAGCGCCTCCGGCACAGCGCCATGACCGACGAGCTCACGGGACTGCCCAACCGTCGGGCGCTCCTGTCCGAGGTCGGGCAGCGCCGGATGAGCGCGTCCAGGTCGGTGGCCCTGCTGTTCTTGGACCTCGACCGGTTCAAGATCATGAACGACTACCTCGGCCACGGCGCGGGCGACAAGCTCCTGCAGGTGATCGCCGACCGGGTCCGGACGTCGCTAAGGCCGGCGGACTTCGCCGCGCGGCTCGGCGGCGACGAATTCGTGGTGCTGCTGGAGCACACGGGTGGCGCGCTGGGAGCGGTGGCTGCGGCGGAGCGCCTCCTCGAGATCATCGCCCTCCCGATCGACGTCGGTGGCCGGAGCGTCACCCACACCGGGAGCATCGGCATCTCGATCGGCGACGACGAGGGGATGACGGGGGAGAAGCTGCTCGGGCAGGCCGACATCGCCCTGTACGCCGCCAAGTCCCAGGGCCGGAACCGGACGGTCGTCTTCGACCGCGAGCTGCAGGCGAGGGTGGCGAACCGCTCGGACACCGAGCTGCTGCTGCGGAAGGCCATCACCGAAGAGGCGTTCGAGGTGTACTACCAGCCGGAGTTCGACCTGCGGTCCGGTCGGGTGCTGGCGGCGGAGGCGCTGCTCCGCTGGCGCCGTGAGGGGCACGGCGTCGTAGGGGCGGCGGACTTCGTGCCGGTCGCCGAGGAGACCCACCTCATCACCGACATCGACCGGTGGGTGCTCGAGCAGGCTTGTACGCAGATGGCCCGCTGGCGTCGGGACTTTCCCGACGTCGACCTGGTCGTGCGCGTCAACATGTCGCCGGCGCAGCTGGCCGTGCCCGGCGTGGTCGAGACGGTGACCGGGTCGTTGCAACGGTCGGGCCTGCCTCCCGACCGGTTGTGCCTCGAGATCACCGAGCAGGCGATGATCACCGACGTCGAACAGGCCGTGCAGACGCTGCACGCCATCCGGCGGCTGGGCGTGAAGCTCGCCATCGACGACTTCGGGACCGGCTACAGCTCGATGATCCAGTTGAAGAACTTGCCAGTGGACGCCCTCAAGATCGACCGGGAGTTCGTGGACGGGATCGCCGACGATCTGACCGACCAAGCCATCGTCGAGTCGATCGTTCGCCTCGCCCGCGCCTTCCATCTCGCCGTGGTGGCCGAGGGGGTCGAGACCGTGGCGGACCTGCGGACCCTGGTGCGGCTGGGCTGCCGCCGGGCGCAGGGCTACCTCCTCTCCCGCCCCGTGCCGGCCGCCGAGATCGAGCCGATCATCGCCCGCAAGGGGATAGACCTCACGCTCCTCCACGCGCCGGTGGCGGGAAGCCACGCCAACTGACGGCGGCAGCCTGGTCGGCCGGCTCGGCGATCAGGTGCCGGCGGGCGACGCCGTCGTCGCGCCGCGCCGGCGGCCGGCCGTCCACGCCAGCAGGTGCTCGACCGGCCATGTGTTGACGACCTGATCGGGTCCGGCGCCGGCCGCCGCCACCGCGAACCGCAGGAGCTCGTCGGGAGGATCGAGCCGCTTCAGGCGGGAGTTGACTTCGAACGCGGTCCCCGTGCGGTCCCCGTGCGGTCCCCGTGCGGGTGCCGGCGGCGAAGACGGCGTCGGCGTCGAAGGTCGACGGCGGGCGGTGCCCGCCGGCCACGAGGCCGCCGGTGCAGTGGCCCCGAGGCCGCCAGGGCGGCGACGCGGTCGGGGTCGGTGGCGGCCAGGAGGCCGCCGGCCCGACGGAAGGCGCGGACCCTGGAGGTCTCGGCCCGCTCCGCCTCGAGCAGGTAGGCGACGCGCC
>JBOGGF010000515.1:0-5397 GCA_050743965.1 Acidimicrobiales bacterium | reverse complement strand
CCAGTCAGGGTGCCAGTCGTGGCGCTTGATCGGGATCCCTCGAAGCTCTGCGTCGGTGACCTTCACACCGGTCGGGTAGTAGCCGGCGTCGAGATCGGATTGGACCTTGAGTCCGGTGCGAGTGGTGGTTGCCGCGATCAGCTCGACGACGGTGCGGTACGTCGTGAGGGGCTTGCCCCGCCAGTTCATGGAGATGAACGAGAAGAGCCGGTGCTCGATCTTGTTCCACTTCGAGGTCCCAGGCGGCATGTGGCACACGGTGATGACGATGCCGATCGTCGCGGCGAGCTTGGCGAGCTCGACCTTGAAGGCGCGGGAGCGGTAGCTGTTGGATCCGCCGGCGTCTGCAGTGATCATGAGACGCGTGGCCTTCGGGTAACGGGCCTTTCCCATGCGCTCCCACCACCGGGCGATCGAGGCCACCGCGAAGGCCGGGGTGTCGTGGTCGTCGCCCACGTTCACCCATCCCTCGTTCGCTCCGACGTCGAGCACGCCGTAGGGGATCGCCTTTCCCATCTCTGGGTCGGGGAAGTCGTGGACGCCGACGCGCGTGGGGGTTCCCTCGGGCTCCCATTCCTTGCCGCCGTTGGCGTAGTCGCCGATCAGCTCCTTCTTCTTGCAGTCGACGGAGATCACCGGCTGACCCCCAGCGAGGTGCTCGGCAGCGGTGACGTTGATGTAGCGGAACTGGTCATCTCGGTCAGGATGCTGGTTGCCCTCGGTGACCTTGGCGTTCGCCTGAAGGCTGTAGCCCAGGTAGTGCAGGAGGTCCCCTACCAGGTTCGCCCCGACCTTGTGGCCGAGGCGGGAGAGCTCGGCAGCGAGGACCCTCGTCGACTTGAGCGTCCAGCGAAGCGGGCTCATCGGATCGCCACGGGACTCGGGCTCCACCAAGGAGTCGAGCACCACGAGCAGCTCGGGGTCGAGGTCGATCTTGCGTTTCGGACCCGCCCCAGGACGGCGTATCCGCTCTCCGAGCACTGGCCCCTCGGCAAGGTCCTTCGCTCCTGCGATCAACGTGTTGCGGCTCAGCCCCGACGACTCGGCAACACGGGCTTGGCCGCCACGGCCCAGCGCCTCGACCATCGACGCCGCCAGAAGTCGACGCTGACGCTCGTCGAGGAACGGAGAGGTCAGTGAGAAGAACCGAGACAGGCCCTCTTCGCCGAGCTCCACGCCATAAGGCTATAGCGCGCGGCTAATCGACGCGCGGACTCTTACTTTCCAACCATCGAGACATGTTGTGTGGCGGCCACCTCATCACCGGAGCGTATTACGGCGGTCCCTCGCCGACTCATCCGTACCGGGCCCTCCAAAGGATAACCCCAACGGCTGTCATTCCCCAGTCAAATCATCGCCGCACAGGGGCGCTGCGCGATAAACTGCGGTGCCGTGGAGATCGCCACATGGCCCATCGCGCCGGATTTCGGCCAACGCTCTATCCATCTGGAAGCTTCGAGGCAGTCGGTCAGACGGACCGGTCCCGCCCCGAAGGTTCCTTCGAGGTTGCGAGACCGTAGCCTTCGAGCTCGCCCCTCGCCCACGTGCAACCACCGGATCGGCGCAAGCACCGAAGGGCTCGAATTTTGATCATGCATTCAACGACCTGACGGCTACGCGCCCGAAGTCGATGTCGTCGGTTCGGCCACGAAGTGGCCCTGAGCCACCTGGGAGAGCGTCACCCGGCTCACCTGGTAGGTGATCTGGGACGCGGGCGGCTGGCCGGGCGCGCCACCCGAGAAGGAGATCGGTATCCCCGTCGTGGCGTCGATCGTCAGCTGCTCCTGGTAGCGCGCCAAACTGCCCACGCCGAGCTGCTGCTCGATCGCCTTCGCCTTGACGCCTGTCGCCATCGCAGGGAACACGTTGGTGATCGTGACGGCGGGTTCGCCGTTGGCCGTCGTGTTCGTCACTTTGACTTGTGGGATCGTCGAGACCAGCCGCATCACCCCGGCCCGGACGGTCGGGTTCCCTGCCCCGGCGGAAAGCGCTGTGAGGGAGTCTTCCCACAGCCAGTTGTCCGCGAGCGCCACACCCGCGGACGAGATCGCTGCTGTCGGGGCTGCTGTCGGGTTCGGCGCGTCCTCCATCGCCTGCGCGGCCATCGCGAGGTTGCTACCGGTCGCCGCTTGCTCGGCGGCGGCGATCTCCCGAGCGAAGAGGCCGTTGCCCTGGTCGTTGCCCGCGACCACCTGGGCGGGAAGCCCGGACTCGGTCGGCGCGTAATAGTAGTTGCCGCCGTCGGTGTACAGATCGGCGCCGGGGATCGGTGAACCGCCTGTCTCCACCTGCGAGCGGATGACGAGGGTCGCATCCCCGGCGGGCGTCGGCGACGAGAGGACCGCGTCGGCGAGACGGGCGAGGACCGTGTGGCTGCCCGGGCTCCCCGCGTGCTGCGCCGTCGAGCTCGGGCCCGCCAAGGTGTGGGACGCCGGGGCGGACGGCCTGCCGGTGCCCGTCGCCAGCGTGACGCCAGTGACGCCAAGCGCCGCCGCAGCTGCGACGCTCGCGGCGCCGACCAAGGTCCGTCGTGGCCAGGCCGGGCGAGGCCCCGACGCGCGGTCGAGATCGGGTGCGTCCAGGGCCGCCATTGCGGCGGCGTCGATGATGGGGTCGTCAGCCGGGTCGACATGTCCGTAACGGGTGAGGAGCTCGAGGGAATCCATGGGGTCAGGCCTCCTGGTAGATGGGGTTAGGGCAAGTTGGGCCAGATCTGTCGACAGATGTGTCGACAGCGCGTTGGAGAAGACGGCGGGCGCGGTGCAGGCGGCTTCGCACCGTGCTGGGGGGCAGTCCCAACGCCGCCGCCACTTCAGTGGGGGTGAGCTGTTCCCAGGCCACCAGCAGGAGCGCTTCGCGGTGCTCCTCGCCGAGTGCCGCCAACGCCGCTGCGAGCGCGTGGCGGAGGCGGCCAGCATCGAGGCGGTCATCGACAGCGGGCCAGGGATCCTCGGCGAGCTGCAACACTGGTCCGGTGCGATCCGCCCGGCCCCGCCAGTGGGCCCGGAGCACGTTGCGAGCAATCCCGTACAGCCACGGTCGTGGACCCGCCCAGCCAATCTCGTAGCTTCCTCGTGAACGCCAGGCCCGGAGCCAGACTTCGGTCAGGAGGTCGTCAGCGACCTGGCGGCCCGCCCGGCGGGCCAAGTAAGCGTGCACCGCCCGGCCGTGCTCGTGGACCACGATCGCGAACGACGCCCGGTCCCCCGCCATTGCCCAGGCCACCGTCTCAGCATCTGACCGTGTCATCTCGTCGTCGTCCACACACGCCTCCCTTCGTCAGCCATCACCCACCTATTGCCGCTCCGCCGCCCACCCGTCCCCGCCGGCGCCCACGTCGCCCACTCTCGAAGGCGGTGCGTCCGTTCCGGACCACCACAGCCCGCTGTCAATGAGGCGCGCCGCCGGCTCACCCTTGGGAGCCTCATCGCTGCGCCGGGACAGGGGTGAGAGCCCGATCGCTGCCATCAGCCGTTGTCGTGACTGCCGAGCATGCGTCTCGTCATGCTGTGCCGAGCCAGATAGTGAGGGCGTCACGCAACCCGGCGTCTGTGCCGTCCCCCACCCAGGCGACATATCCGTCGGGTCGGATCAACACGGCAGTGGGAGCGGTGACCGCGCCAAGTACCGGAAGGTCCCACAAGCCGCCATATTCGGCATCGATCGTCTGGACCCGGTCAGCCCATGCAGTGACGTCAACGCCGCCGGGCTCACCGAGGTTGAGCAGCACGGACCTGGCTCCGTGCAGCAGGGTGAAGAGCCGCAGCGGGCCAGCGGCGGTCACGAGGTCCAGATCGGGCATGCGTCGTCCGAGCAGGGGGTGGCCCTCGCCGAGGTCGTAATGAATGTCCAGACCCGAGATGATCCCGGCAAGCCGTTTGCGAGGCTCGTCCATGCTCGCCAGCTCCGACACCACGTCGACCAGCGCCTTGATGCGCTCGTCCCCCCGCTGGAGCACGCCCAGAGCCATCGTGTGCCGAAGCGCGCGGGCAGCAACCGGGTGGCGCTCATCCTGGTACGTATCCAGGAGGCTCTCGGGTGAGCTCCCGTTGACCACCTGGGCCAGCTTCCATCCCAGGTTCACCGCGTCCTGCACACCGAGGCTGAGGCCCTGTCCGCCCGCCGGGTAATGCACGTGCGCCGAGTCGCCGGCGAGCAGGACTCGTCCCGCGCGGTAGGAGGCGGCTTGCCGAGTCATATCGGTGAACCTGGATATCCACGTGGGACTGTGGATCCCGAAGTCGGTGCCGTACACGGCGTTGAGCGCCTCGCTCAGCTCGCGCAGGGTGGGCTCGCTGCTGGTTCCGAGCTGCTGCTCGGTCACGACGACCCGCACCGTCCGCCCATCCTCCAACCTGTGGAGGCCATGGACGCCCGTCGCGTCATGGCGAATGCCCCGCGGCGGTTCCTCGGTCAACTCGACCTCAGCGATCAGGTTGCTCTTCGTCGGATCCCACCCCGGGAAGTCGATGCCGGCTGCCTTACGGATGACACTGCGTCCTCCGTCGCACCCGACGAGATACTGCGCCCGGAGCGACTCGCCGGCGGACAGCTCGACGTCGACGCCGGTGTCGTCCTGGGCGAAGCCCTTCGCCTCACATCCGTAGTAGATCCGTACCGGAAGCTCAGTGATCCAGTCGGCCATGATCCGCTCGATCTGGTTCTGCCAGATCCCGAGCGAATAAGGATGGCGCGTCGGGAAGTCGCTCATGTCCAACACGGTCGTGCCGATCATCGCGGCCTGGGCCACCTGGCCCTCTGCAAGGAACCGATCGGCGACCCCGCGCTGATCCAGGATCTCGATCGTGCGGGAGTGAAAGCCGCCAGCCCGTGAACCGACGAGCACGTGATCGGGACGCTGCTCGACGACCGCGACGTCGACATTTGCCAACGCCAGCTCGGCCGCCAGCATCATCCCCGTCGGACCGCCACCGGCGATCGCCACCGCATGCTGGGCCATACGCCACCCCCTCCGTTGATTCTGGTTCGGACCGGAGATTCTGGGCACCGCCCAGGGCCTTGCCGCAACCGCCCGGTGAGCGCTACATTGAGAATGGCGAGGGGGCAGGGCCATTTCAAAGTCGGCACTCCAGGACCGTGACCAGGGAAGCTGAGCTCGGATTGGCGTGACCCGACGCCGCGGTGCTAATCGTGCCGGGTGCGTGATCCGTGGTTCCGAGGCCTGAGCGTCACCCCGATCGAGAGCTGTGACCGCCAGCGCTTCGATGCCGAGCTCGACGAGCACCACTGGCTCGGGCACCGGATGGTCGGCGAGACCCTGCGCTACGTCGCTGCTGACGGGGGGTGAAACGATCCGGCTCGAAGCCAACGCTGCGCAGCAGCAAGTCACGCCACTGGCCGAGTGTGAAACGGTCTCGCCCTTGCACGAAGGTACTG
>JBOGGF010000514.1:0-12081 GCA_050743965.1 Acidimicrobiales bacterium | reverse complement strand
CGTAGAGACCGTTCAACAGGTGGATGGCACCGGGCCCCGACGTGGCCATGCAGACCCCGACCTCACCGGTGAACTTGGCGTGACCGCAGGCCATGAAGCTGGCCATCTCCTCGTGGCGGGTCTGGACGAACCGCAATTGGTCCTGGTGGCGGCGCAACGAGCCGAGGATCCCGTTGATCCCGTCACCGGGGAACCCGTAGATGGTCTTCACCCCCCACTCGATGAGCCGGTCACACAAGTTGTCAGCTGCCGTCATCTTCGCCATCGTCGCTCCTGAGCGGTCTCGGCTCTCCGGGGGTGGGTGTTACAACAACTGGTGGGCCCATTGGCCCCAATTGGACTCGGAACTTCTCCGCCTCGACATCACGCCGGGCCGAGCCGTGCCCGGGGCGGTCCAGGGCCTTCCCGCTACTGCTCGCCCACCCGCCGTTTGTTGTCATGGACCTGCTTCTTGTGCCGGATGGTGGCAGCCGCCGCCCGATAGAACGTCCGCGCCGTCCCGGGCAGCGTCTTCAAGAAGCTAGGGTCCAGAAAGCCGCCCGCCTTGTTGTCGAACGACCCGTGCGCCCCGTGATCGACCTCTGCGTCAGCCGGGTCGTACAGGTTGACCGGCCGGTCAGGACGTACCTTCTGGCCGGTCAACTGGGCCCCCCACGCACCGCGCGCCGCGTACTCGTTGCCCAGCCCGGGCGCCAACCTGGCCGCCACCACCAACATCTTGTTCCACGATCCGATGACCTTGTCACGGCGCCCATCGAGAGCGGCGTCGACGATGAACTTGGCCGGGATCTCCGGCTGGTAGATCGGCGGCACCGGCATCGGGTGGTCGGTCATCGCCGTCTCGCACCAGTCGAACTGCGGGGTGTTCACCGCCGGCAGGTGCACCATGCTCATCTGGACGTGACTGCCGTCGTGGATCAGCTCTGCGCGGGTCGACTCGAAGTAGCCACGACAGGCGAACTTCGACGAGCAGTATGCGGACTGCAACGGGATCCCGATGAACGCCAACGCGGAGCCCACGTTGACGATCGATCCCCGATCCCGGGGCCGCATTCTCGCCAAGGCCGCCGTCGTCCCCCACACCTGCCCGAGGAAGGTCACCTCGACGGCCCGCTGAAAGTCGGCCGGCTTCACCTCCCACGACGGGGCGAACACCGTGGTCATCGCATCGTTGACCCACACGTCAATCGGGCCCAACTCTTCCTCCACCCGAGCGGCAGCCCCGTCGACCTCCTCGAACCGGGACACGTCGGTCGGGACGGACAATGCCCGTCGGCCAGCACCCTCCACCTCCTTGGCGGCCGCCTCCAAGCCGGCCTGGCCCCGGGCGAGAAGGGCCACGTCGAAGCCCCGCTCGGCGAACGCCCGGGCCGTCGCCCTGCCCACCCCAGCAGACGCTCCCGTCACCACCGCTACTCGGGCGACCATCACCATCTCCTCTGTTTCGTCGCGGATCTCGTAGGACACGGACACGCTCGCTGCCGCTACCCCCGATGGATTCCCAAATGCTGATCTTTCACACCCAGCCCACGGCGATCGTCCACGTTTGTTGTGCCAGCTCGTCGATCACGTCGAGGAACGTGTCACCGTCGTAGACGACCGCTAGGGCGAACTGTGCGAGTCGACCGGTGCTCTTGCGATCCGTATTTCGGCGCGCGGCCCGCGCCGTCGGATCACCCGTGTAACGGCGCCTCATGGACAGGCGCGCGGCGCGGTTCTGGGGCTGAACGACGAGCGGTAGGGGACGACGAGCAGCGCCGGCGTGAAGTGGAAGCAACCGCTTCGCAACAGCAACTGTTGACCTTGTCGCACGGGGCCAGGCCCAGGTGCCAGGGCGACGCGACATGCACCACGGGCCCGGGTGACGACATTGTCCCCAGGACCTGCGCCAGCGCGGTCGCGCTGGTCTCGCCGCAGACCGGGGCGGCGAAGTTCGTGCTGATCGGCTCTGCCGACAAGACCCTCGAGGACGCCCAGCCGAGCCCGAACGGGAAGCTCCTCGCATACGTGCGTGCGACCTGCGCCCGATCCGAGGTCGTGGGGCTCATCGGACAGCACTGCCCGACGACGGTGACACACCCGTGGTCGACAATGCTGTTCACCGACTCCGGGCGCGGCGTGCACACCGTCGTCGACTGGCGCCACGCAGGACCAGGGGCGGTCCTCTCGAAAGTCAGTTGGTAGCGCCGACCGGACGCCGGCAGCCGGTTCAGGTGAAAGGTCCCGTCACTCCGCGAGTCTTCTCGGGCCCTCAACCGGATGCTGCGGGCCCTGGTCGACCACTACTTCGGCCAACCGCCCACCAACCGGCCCACCTCTCCGACGACGACGCCCGGCCCCGCGCCACCGGGGACCTCGCTGGGGCGGCCGTCGGCTATGTGGGGGATGACGGATCGCTCCGCCTGCGCCCAGGCTGCCCGGCTCATGGAGTGGTGGCCCGAGGAGATACCGACCGGCTTCGACACCGGGCTGCCGTCACGGGCCGGTGCGGCACCAGCGGCGTCGGCATCGGCGTCACGCGGGGTCCCGCTCGATCGGGCAGGTCATGCACCGGGGGCCGCCCCGGCCGCGGCCGAGCTCGCCCCCGGCGACCGTCACCACCTCGATGCCGTGCTTGCGCAGCATCGTGTTGGTGAGCACGTTGCGCTCGTAGCCGAAGACCACCCCCGGTGCGACCGCCAGGTAATTGGTGCCGTCGTCCCACTGCTCCCGCTCGGCGGCCCGGGCGCCCTCGTCGGTTCGCAGCACCGTCACCTCCTCCCGCCCGAGGATCCGAGCGAGTGCCTGCCACAGATCGCCCTCTGGCGTGATGCGCAGCGCCCCGACCGCACCCTCGGCGGGACGCACCGTCCAGGCGCGCAGACCGGGATCGAGGGAGGGGTACACGACGAAGGTGCCGTGGTCCACCATCGTCATCACCGTGTCGAGGTGCATGGTGGCGCGCGACTTGGGCAGCTCGACAGCGATGACCGACGTGGCCTGCCCCGACCCGAACAGCCGTCCGGCGAGGATCTCGACGGCCATGGGCTTCGTGCGCTCCCCCATCCCGACCAGGACCGCCCCGTCGCCGAGGACGTGCACGTCCCCGCCCTCGATCGTCGCCGGCTGGGGGCGGTCGTCGTCACCCAGGTAGTTCACGAAGTCGGCGGCGGCGAACATCGGGTGGTAGCAGTAGACGGCCCGGACGTGGAGCGATTCACGTCGGCGCGCCGGCTTGGCCATCGGGTTGACCGACACCCCGCCGTAGACCCAACACGAGCTGTCCCGCTGGAACAGGTGGTTCGGCAGCGGGGGCAGCACGAAGTCGTCGGGCGACAGCGTGTCCCAGTGCAGGCTGCTCGAGAGGCCCACCGGGTGCAGGTCGGCCTTGACGACCCCGCCGACCAGCAGCTCGGCCAGCAGCGGAGGCTCCAAGTCTTCGAACAGCGAGCGCACCGGACCGACGAGGCTCGGACCGAGGAGCTCGGGCGTGCACACCCGGTCCAGCACGAACCGGCGCGCCCCCGGGACGTCGAGCGTCTCGGCCAGCAGCTGCCCGAACCGATGCACGACCACGCCCTTGCCCCGAAGGGACTCGACGAAGGCGTCGTGCTCCTCCTTGGCCTTCTTCGCCCACGGCACGTCGTCGAACAGCAGCTCGTCGATGTTGCGGGGGCTCAGCCGGGACAGCTCGAGCCCGGGCCGGTGGACGATGACCTGGCGCAGGCGGCCGATCTCGGAGTCGACGTGGAACGGCATCTCGGCAGCTCCTCTCTGGTCCCGCCCACCGTAGGGCGGCGCCGACCCTCAGCAGGTGCCCGAGCTCACCGTGACCCGGAATCGCCTCCGCAGCCGGTCGTACAACAGGGCGGTGGGGACGCCGGCGATGGCCTTGGGGCACTACCGGGCCAGGACCTGCGCCGTCGAGCGCAGCCGGCATCAGGGTCCGGGTGCGGTCCCGACGCCGGTCACGGCGCGTCCAGGCAGGTCCCCGTGGCCGGTGGCGCCGTCGCCGCGGAGGTGATGGTGGAGAGGCCCGGCACGTTGCCGACGATGGCGAGGTCCGACTGCCCCGCCCACTGGCCCACAAGCTCTGCGTCGAAGAAGCGGGTCGTCACCCGGGCCACCACCGTCTGGTAGTCGTTGGTCTGCGTGTAGGCGTCCAGGTGTGTGATCCCCAGCAGGTCCAGGTAGTACTTGGGCGGCGGCGCCTGGTCGTAGATCTGGACGCTGCAGGCCGGCACGTTAGTGACGTCGGCGTCGCTCTGGACCACCAGGATCGGCTTGGCCGGCACCACCTTCGGTGTGAAGTAGGTCCCACCGAACCCGGCGAACTCGGCGCCGGACAGGACCGCCACGACCTTGACCTTCGCTGTGTACCAGGCCGAGTTGGCCGCCACCGCCAGGCTCACGTCGCCGCCGTCGGACTGCCCGACCAGCCCGACCTCGGCCGGGTCCACCTTGCCCGAGAGGACCGACCCGTTCCCGGCAGCGTCGGTGAGGACCGTCCGGAGGACGGTGCGGAGGTCCTGGGGATGGTGGATGATGTCGTCCTCCTCCCGTGTCGGTGTCTTCGCCGGTGTCGCTGTCGTTGTCGGGTAGGTGGGGGCGGCGACGACGAAGCCGGCCGACGCCCAGTCGGTGAGCAGGGTGGCATATGTCACCACGGCGTGTTGGAAGCCCTGGGAGAAGACGAGTAGCGGGTGCTCGCCCGGCGTCTCGGGGTACCACAGCGCCGTCGCCAGTGTCCGTCGCGGGTCTGTGCCGCTCGCCGGCTCGGCCACGGCAAGGCTCGCCGTCTTCACCTGGTAACGCCCGATGCGGGTGAGCCCGCCGGCGGGCGGGCTCGTGGTCGTGGTGGTGGTGGGGCTCGACGTCGTGGTGGGGCTCGACGTCGTGGTGGGGTCACCGCTCGTCGTGGTGACGGCGCTGCCGCTCGACGGCGTCGTCCAGCGGCTGACGGCGAACCAGGTACCGGCGCCGAGCGCGCCCACGAGGAGCACGGCTACGGCGCGGCGGCGAGCGACACGCCGGCTGCGGTGCATGGCCCGTAGCATCAGTTGGGGGAGCGTAGCTTGCGTCGTCGCGCCGACCGGGTCGCCTCGGCTGCGCCACCGACGTCGCTCGGGAGGGTGACGTCGGTGGCGGACGGGCAGCACCGCACGCTGAGAGCACCATGCCGAGCCGCCCGGCACCACGGGGCAGAATGCAGGCCATGACCGCCACCACGTACCGGTCGCTCGACGGCCATCTCGCTGCGCTGCGGGGCGGGTCCCCCGCCCCCACTCCTCGGCCCCGGGGCCGCCGGGTCACCCCGGCCCACCGCGCCGGGCCTTGCCGGTGAGCGCCGTCGACCGCCGGGCGGCGGCCGCCCGGGCCGGGAGCCGGCTCCAGGAGCTGGTGTGGAACCGGCGGGCGAGCACCTGGGACCACCACGGCGTGGCGGGCCTGGGCAAGGTCATCGCCGCCGTGCTCGACCAGGCTCGGGCGGACGGCGACAAAGTGGCCGTCGACCTCGGTTGCGGCACCGGCGCCCTCGCCATCCCCCTGGCCGAGCGCGGGGTGACAGTGACGGCGGTGGACCTGAGCCGCGCCATGGTCGAGCGGCTCGAGGCCAAGGCCGCCGAGGCCGGCCTCACCAACGTGACCGGTACGGTGGCGGCGGTCGAGCACCTGGACCTGGCACCGTCCAGCATCGACTTGGTCGTCTCCAACTATGCCCTGCACCACCTGCGCGACGCCGACAAGCAGGCGGTGGTCCGGGCGGCGGCAGGCTGGCTGCGACCCGGCGGTCGCCTCGTGATCGGCGACATGATGTTCGGCCGGGGCGCCACTGCCCGTGACCGGGCCATCATCGGCAACAAGGTGATGGTGCTCGTCCGCCGGGGGCCGGGCGGTTGGTGGCGGCTGGCCAAGAACGTCGGCCGCTTCAGCTTCCGGCTGCAGGAGCGGCCGGTGAGCATCGATACCTGGAAGGGCTACCTCGAGGCGGCGGGCTTCACCGACGTGACGGCCGTGCCCGTAGTGGCCGAAGCCGCGGTCGTGGCCGGCACCAAGCCCTGATCCCCGGTCTGGACCGTGCCCGCCCTCCCTGACGAGACCGACGGTCCGAACCCACGCCGCCGGGCACCCGACGGCCCCGTTCCGACAGGCCCTTTTCGGGCACTGAGCTGGCTCTCAGCTCTCAGCCACCTATCAGTGGTACATCGCTAGCGTCCCTACCGTGAAGGCGAGGTCTGCCGGAACCGGCGTCGGCGACGGCCGGCCCGACCGCACGAGCGTCGAGGCCAACGCCCGCCTCACCGCGACCACGGCGGTCGTGCTGTTCGTGCTCTTGGCCGCCGAGGGGCTCACCGTCCTGCAGGTGCGCAGCCTGCTGACCCCCCATGTCTTCATCGGCATGCTGCTGGTGCCACCCGTCGTGCTCAAGATCGGCAGCACGAGCTGGCGGTTCGCCCGCTACTACCTGGGCTCCCCGGCCTACCGGCGCAAGGGCCCGCCCCCGCCCCTGCTCCGGCTGCTCGGGCTCATGGTCGTCGTGCTCACCGTGGTGATGTTCGCGTCGGGGATCGCCCTGCTCCTCGGGCCGGTGCCCTGGCGATCGCCGATGCTGCTGCTCCACAAGGTGAGCTTCGTGGTGTGGCTGGTGGTGATGGCGGTACACGTCCTCGCCCACCTCCTCGACACGGCCACGCTGGCGTCGCGCGACTTCGTGCGCCGCACCCGGCGTCAGGCCGACGGGGCACGGCTCCGACAGTGGGTCGTGGCCACCAGCCTCGGTATCGGGCTGATCCTTGCGCTCCTTGTCGTGCCCGCCGTGGGCCCCTGGCTGACGGCCGGGCTCTTTGGACACTCCTAGATCGCTGAGGTCGCCGGCTCGCGACCTACGGACGGCTCGCGACGGGCCATCGACCACCGCCGGCGAGTCAGCGGACGGTGAGCTCCCGACGGTAGACGCGTGCCGGCCCGAGCGAGACCAACGACCGAGCGAGGTCGTCGAAGGCCGCCGCGGCCTCGCCGCCGGGGTCCGCCAGGGCGACCGGCACGCCGACGTCGCCACCCTCCCGCAGGGCGGGGACCAGCGGGACCTGTCCCAGCAGGGGCACCGCGAGGTCGTCGGCGAGGGCCTGCCCGCCCCCCCGGCCGAACAACTCGTAGCGGGTGCCGTCGTCGCCGGTGAACCAGCTCATGTTCTCCACCACGCCGCGCACCGAGAGCTTCAGCTTCCGGGCGGCGTAAGCCGAGCGCTGGGCCACCCGCTGGGCGGCCGGCTGGGGGGTGGTCACGACCAGGATCTCGGCCCGCGTCATCTGCTGTGCCAGCGACAGGGTGACGTCCCCGGTCCCCGGCGGCATGTCGACCAGCAGGACGTCGGGGTCACCCCAGTAGGCGTCCCCGAGGAACTGCTCGATGGCCTTGTGGAGCATCGGCCCGCGCCAGATCACCGGCTGGTCGTCGGGGACGAAGAACCCCATCGAGAGCACCCGCACGCCGTGGGCGTTGGCCGGCACCACCAGGTCGCCAAGGATCGGCGGGTCGTGGTCGACCCCGAGCATCTTGGGGACGGAGAAGCCGTAGACGTCGGCGTCGAGCACCCCCACCCGCTGCCCCTGGCGGGCGAGGGCGATGGCGAGGTTGACAGTGACCGAGGACTTGCCGACACCGCCCTTCCCCGACGACACGCCGACGACCCGCGTCTTGGAGTCGGGCTGGAGGAAGGCGGGGACGGCCGCCGGCTGCCCGTGGGCGGGCCCATGGCCCTGCTCCGGCTCACCGTTGCCGCCTGCGCCATCGGCGCCATCGGTGCCATCCCGGCCCATGCTCCGGCGGAGGCGGGCACGCAAGGTGGCCTGCGCCATGTCGTCCATGACCGCAACCTCGACGGCCACCTCGGTGATACCGGGCACCCGGGTCGCCGCCTCGGCCACGCGCCGCCGCAGGTCGTCGACGGCCGGCCAGGCCGCCAGCGGGAGCGCCAGCACGACCTCGGCCCGGTGGCGGCGCGAGCGGACGGCGCCGATCATGCCCGCCGCCCCCAGCGCCAGGTCGAGGTCGGGATCCGTCACCGACGCCACCTCCTGCTCGAGCTGGGTCTGATCGACTGCCATGCGCCTCCCTCGGGCCGGCCGAATCTGGCACCGCGCGACCACGGCCGGCGGCCGGCCGACACCCCTCGGTAGACTATCGACCGTGCACACGGTCTCCGACGGGGCGTCCCTGGGTACCGGCAGGCTGGTCGCGGCGGGCGTGGCCACCGACCGGGCCACCGACGCGGCCACCGACGCCGACGACGCCCGGTTCGCCGGGCTGGTGGCCGCTGTCACCGCCGCCTTCGGCGACCCGACCCGGCGCGACATCTTCCTCCGGGTCCGGTCCCGGCCGGGCGTGAGCGCCTCCGAGGTGGCTGCCGCCTTCTCCCTCCACCCCAACGTCGCCCGCCACCACCTCGACCGCCTCGTCGCCGGCGGCTACCTCCGGGTGGAGACGGAACGGCGGGCGCAGGGCGCCGGCCGGCCGTCGAAGCGGTTCTTCCCGGTCGGCGACGACCCGACGATCGAGTTCCTCACCCGGCGGGACGACCTCCTCGTCACCCTGCTGGGCAAGGCCTTCGAGCTCCTCGGCCCGGACGCCGCCGAGCACATGGCGGCCGAGGTGGGCGAGTCCTACGGCCGGTCGCTCGCCGACCACATGAACGTGGGAGAGGGCCAACGATCGGTGCGTGCGGCCATGCGGGTCATCGCCGACACCCTCACCGCCCATGGCTTCGCCGCCCACGCCGAGGACACCGGCGACGGGACCGCGGTGGTGGCCGAGCAGTGCCCGTTCGGCACCGCCGCCGCCAGCCACCCGGTCCTGTGCGCCGTCGACCGGGGCATGGTGAAAGGGCTGCTGGCGGGCCTGTGCGGCGACTCCCCCAACGGGTCGACGCCGGTGGTGCTGTCGTCGCGCGCCCGCGGCGACGACACGTGCGCCGCCCTCGCCTAGGCCCACGCCCAGGCCGGCGGCCGGCTGGTGGTGACCCTGGTCGGCGAGCGGTCGCCGGCGCACACCCGATGAGCGCCACGTGCGCGATCGGGCACCCCCCCGTGAGCGGACGGGCGGCATGACGCGCCACTACCTCGACCACGCGTCGACGTCCCGGCTGCGGCCCGAGGCGGCGGCGGCGATCGCCGACTGGCTGTCGGGACCGGCCGGCGATCCCGGACGGATCCACCACGAAGGCATGCGGGTGCGGGGCGCGGTGGAGTCGGCGCGCGAGCAGGTCGCCGACCTGCTCGGGGTCCGGCCACGGGAGGTCGTCTTCACCTCCGGGGCCACCGAGGCGTGCAACGCCGCCGTGTGGGGCGCCGCCCGGGCCGTCCCGGGCGGCCCGGTCCTCTGCGCGCCGGTCGAGCACTCGGCTGTCCGCCAGGCGTCCGAGCGGCTGGCACCGGTGGTCGACCTCCCCGTGGACGGCCTCGGTCGGGTGGTCGCCGGTGGCTTCGCCGAAGTCCTCGACGCCGCCCTCGCCGCAGCCGACCGGGGCGAGGCCCCGCGCCCGGCGCTCGTGCACTGCCAGTGGGCCAACCACGAGGTGGGCACGGTCCAACCGGTCGCCGAGGTCGTGGCACGCTGCCGGGAGGCGGCGGTGCCGGTCCACGTCGACGCCGCCGCGGCCGCCGGCCATCTCGGGATCGGCCTCGGCACGCTCGGCGCCGACCTCGTCTCGGTCAGCGCTCACAAGCTCGGTGGCCCCCCGGGGACCGGCGCCCTCGTCGTCCGGCGGGGGGTGCGTTTCGATCCGCTGCTGTCGGGCGGCGCCCAGGAGCGCGGCCGGCGGGCGGGCATGGAGAACGTCCCGGGCATCGTCGGCTTCGGTGCCGCCGCCGCAGCCCTGGCGGCGAGCCACCACGAGGAGGCCGGCGCTGCTCGCCGTCGGACCGACCGGCTGGTGGCCGAGGCGCTGGCCGTGGAGGGGGTCGTCCAGGTCGGCGACCCGGCAGAGCGGGTACCGCACCTCGTCTGCCTCGCGGTCGACGGGGTCGAGGCCGAGCCGGTGCTGCTGGGGCTCGACCAGGCGGGCGTCGCCGCCCACTCCGGGTCGGCCTGCTCCTCGGAGTCGCTCGAGCCGTCCCCGGTCCTCGCCGCCATGGGAGTGGACGCGGACCGCTCACTGCGCCTGTCGGTGGGGTGGTCGACCACTGACGCCGATGTCGACGCCTTCGCCCGGGCGTTCCCCCGGGTCGTCGCCGTCCTGCGGGCGCTCGGCGTCGCCGGGTAGCCGGCAGGGCCCGGTGGTTGGCGACCGCCCCGGCACCAGCCGCCCCGGCACCAGCCGCCCCGGCACCAGCCGCCCTGCCCCAGCTCCCTCAGCCGCCCATCGAGCCGTGGAAGCTGCCGTCACCGAAGGTGAACATCCCCCCATCGCTGGCCACCTCCCAGTAGCCGCGGCCGTCAGGAGTCGGCGCCATTCCGACGATCGGGCGGGCCAGCGGCAACCCACCGGCCGAGCCGTGGAACGACGCGGTGCCGAAGGTGAACAGCCCCCCGTCGCTGGCCACCTCCCAGTAGCCGCGGCCGTCAGGGGTCGGCGCCATTCCGACGATCGGCTGGTTGAGGGGACGGCCGCCCATCGAGCCGTGGAACCCGGCGTCGCCGAAGGCGAAGGTCCCGCCGTCGCTGGCCACCTCCCAGTAGCCGCCGCCGGCGGGCGTGGCGGCGAGGCCGATGATCGGCTGGTTGAGGGGATGGCCGCCCATCGAGCCGTGGAACCCAGCGTCGCCGAAGGCGAAGATCCCGCCGTCCCGGGCCACCAGCCAGTAGCCCTTGCCGTCCGGGGTGGCAGCCATGCCGACGATCGGCTGGGCCAGCGGCCGCCCGCCCATCGAGCCGTAGAACGTGGCGTCGCCGAAGGTGAACATGCCGCCGTCGGACGCCACCTCCCAGTAGCCACCGCCTGTGGGGGTGGCCGCCATGCCGACCACGGGCGCGCTCACCGTGGAGGCGGTGGACGCCGCGGCGGCCGTCGGTGCCGTGCTCGAAAGGTAAGGCGCGACGTTGGCGGTCCACGAGAAGTAGGGCGCCGGGCCGCTGCTGGCGGGCTCAACGAAAAGCTCGGTGAACGAGGTGCCCCAGCCGCTGGCCGTTCCCTGGGCGAACGCCGCACCGACCACGCAGTTGCCGCACGTTCCGTAGCCGAGGATGGCGTCCCGGTGCCCCCAGCACCCCGCCGTCGACGGGGAAGTGCAGTCGATGTTGCTGGTCTCGCCGTCGGCGCCGCCCCACCCGTCGGCGTACATCCACTCGTAGTCGGCGGTGAGGGGATTCACGGAGTTGGCAGCCCAGATCGAGCTGACCGAGACGTAGCGGAACGGGGCCGACGGGGCGGGGTCGGCGCCGGCTTGGGCACCCTGCAATGCGCTGCCCTGGAGTGTCGCCACCAGCCCGGCGTACGGGGGCAGCCCCCGATCCGCCCGCTCGAGGTCGGTCACCACGAACAGTTGCTCGGCCGGTGTGAGGGCGGACCAATTCGACGGGAGCTCCATCGGCCCGACCCCTTCGGCGGCCCGAGCGGCGTCGATCGCTCGGAGGGCGTCCTGGGTGCAGGCCTGGCTCTCGACCAGGGAGACGCTGGGCGAGGAGAGGCACGGATTGGTGCAGGTCCAACCGTTGCCGGTCTGCGTGCAGGTGGCGGAGCCGGCGACATCCGGGCTCGCCGGGACATTCACCGCAGGATTGCGCGGCGGCACCATGCCGGTGTCCGCACCGGCCGGAGACGCCGGGGCCGGACCCAACCCGAGAGCGATGCTGACCACGACGGCACCCGCGAGCAGGAGGCGGCTCCCGCCGCCACTGAACGATCCACGCGTGCGCATCGCCCCTCCCGCGGCCGGAAGCAGCGGCACGCCCTCATGGCGAACCGGGGAAAGCCACCTCCTTGTGCCGCATCCGCACCCAGCGGTGCCCGGTCCTCTCCGGCCGCGCGCCCCTGGGTCTGTCAGGGTTATCGGACGGCGGGGGGCGCACCTTTCCTCACCGCCACTGCGCCTTGATCGCCCCGTCGCACGGGCGGGCAGCGGGGCGGCGGGCGGAGGCGGGTCGCTATGTGGTTGTGGGGGTCGA
>JBOGGF010000513.1:0-9047 GCA_050743965.1 Acidimicrobiales bacterium | reverse complement strand
GTTCACCCTCCATCTGGTGCACGCCATCAGCTCGCAGTTCTCGAAGGTGCGCAGCTTCGTGTTCATCGACGGGATCGACGAGGTGACGCGCTTCTTCGAGAACGTCGACGACGTCGCCGACGCCGTGCACCGCATCAACACCGAGGCCGATGTGGTGTGGGTGGACGGGCACTCGGACTACGGCCACGCCCTCGACGACTTCGACCGGAGGTGGGGGGACGAGGTGACCTCCCGGGCCACGGTGCTCCTCCTCGGCGACGCCCGCAACAACTACCACGCCTCGGGCGCCTGGGTGCTCGAGGGTCTCCAGCGCCAGGCCCGCCACGTCTACTGGCTCAACCCCGAGCCGAGCCAGTACTGGGGATCGGGCGATTCCATCGTCGACGAGTACGCCGCCCACTGCGACGCCGTCGTCGAGTGCCGGACCCTCCGCCAGCTGGAGCAGTTCGTTGCCGAGCTCGGATGAGCGGCGGTGCGCGGGGGTGCGCGCCCGATGAGCACGGTGACCGATGAGCGCCCGATGAGCACGGTGCCCGCCGGGGTGCGGATGACCGGGGCCGGCGACGTCGCCGCGACGCGGGTGGTGCTCGTCCGCCACGGCGAGGCGGCCTGCAACGTCGAGGGCGTGGTCGGGGGCCGACGCGGCTGCACCGGCCTGACCCACCGGGGCGCGGCCCAGGTGGCGGCGCTGGCTCGCCGGTTGGCCCGCACGGGTGAGCTGGCCGGGGTGGCGGCGCTCTACGCCTCGCGCCTGCCCCGGGCGATCGAGACGGCGACGATGCTCGCCCCCGCCCTCGACTGCTGGCGGGACGGCCCGGCGCTCGAGGTCATGACCGACTGCGGGCTGTGCGAGCTGCACCCGGGCGAGGCCGACGGCCTGCGGTGGGAGGAGCTCGCCACCCGTTTCGGCGAGCCGGACTGGGACGTCGACCCCGCCCACCCCCTGTCGCCGGGCGGCGAGAGCTGGTCGTCCTTCGTCGACCGAGCGGCGGCGGCGGTCGAGGGGGTGGCCGACGCCCATCGCCGCGGCCTCGTGGTCGTGGCGTGCCACGCCGGGGTGGTCGAGGCGACGATGCTGCGGTTCCTCGGCGTGGGGCCCGTGCGCCGCCGGCTCGGTCTCCGTACCCGGCACGCTTCCCTCACCGTGTGGGCGCGGGGCGAGGGTGAGTGGGGGACCGGGACCTGGCTGCTCGAGCGCTACAACGACGTGGCCACCGAGGACTGAGCAGAATCCCGTTCAGCAGGCGTAGTCGCCGTCGAAGCCGTTGCTGTTGTCGGTGTACTGCACGAGCTCGACCGGTCCGGACGGCCACGTCTTATGGGCCGACGCCCAGTAGCCGCGCCCTGTGGTGCAGGTGTACTTGGGTGTCACTGTCCACGAGGCGATCCAGAGTGGGCCCGGCGGATTGAAGTTGCCCACAATTGTGTTCCACTGGGCCGCGCTGAAGTAGAAGCCGACACTGTTGACACCCTGGGATCGCAGGCCATCCAGCGCACCCTGGACCACGGCAGCGTTGTCTGTCACGTTTGTGGTCCAGAACTGTCCCTTTCCTTCGATGTCCAGCCACCAGGGGACGAGCGGTGTGATCCCGGCTTGCTTTGCCGCTGTGAAGGAGGTGAGCGCAAAGTTGAAGCCGAAATTGCAGGCCTTGGCTGTTGCCGTGTTGGCGCAGGCTGCGTCGGCCGATGTTGCCGCAGTGTTGTACCTGAGGAAGGTGTAGAGGCTGAGCCCACCACCAGCCCACGACGCTTCTGTAATGAGGCAGGGGTTGGTCGAGCCGATTTGAGGACCAACCACTCCCACGACGCCAACTTGATGCGGCAGGTTAGGGAGAATTGCCTTGCTCGACGTCGCGTTCGCGCACTGTGGGTGGGAGACGTCGTAGCCGTAAGATCCCGACGGGTACGCCGTGTTGCCCGGGTCGCCGTTGCCCACTGCCGTGGTCATCCCGACGATCGGGGCGTTGAGGACTTGGGGCGTCGAGCCCCAGTAGGTCGCTGTTCCGAAATTGCTCACCAGGCCGTTGCTGTTGGTGACCCAGTAACCGGTGTCCTGGTAGAGAGCCGTCATGGCGACGATCGGCCGGCTCTGGGGCACGCCCCCCAATGACCCGCGGAACGTGGCCGCGCCGTAGGTGAACATCCCGCCGTCGGTGGCCAGCTCCCAGTAGCCGTGACCTGTGGGGGCGGCAGCCATGCCGGTGATGGGTTGGTTGAGGTGCTTGCCTCCCATCGAGCCGTAGAACTGCGCAGTGCCGAAGGAGAAGATCCCCCCGTCGCTCGCCACCATCCAATAGCCACCCCCTGTCGGCATGGCGGCCATACCGACGATGGGCTTGTTGAGGGGCTTGCCGCCCATCGACCCGTAGAACTGTGCCGAGCCGAAGGAGAAGGTCCCCCCGTCGCTGGCCACCTCCCAGTACCCCTGACCTGTGGGCGTCGCGGCCATGCCGACGATGGGCTTGTTGAGGGGCTTGCCGCCCATCGACCCGTAGAAGCCGGCGTTCCCGAAGGCGAAGATGCCACCGTCGCTTGCGTCCTGCCAGTACCCGTGGCCTGTCGGGGTGCCGGCCATGCCGACGATCGGCTCGTTGAGCGGGTGGCCACCCATCGACCCGTAGAACTGGGCGCCGCCGAAGCTGAAGATCCCTCCGTCACTGGCGACGAGCCAATACCCGGTTGTGTGGGCCGATGGCGAGGTGGTCGCTGCGGCCGCCGTTGGTGCCGCAGCCATGAGGACCATGAGGGGGAGGAGCAGGCTCGCCGCCAGCAGTGCCGAAATTCGCGAGAGCACGGAGTGATATCGGCGCGCGGCGGGAAGAGCTTTAGGCGTGGAACCGGGCGTCATGTCGCCCGCGACTCTCGCGCGGGCGCCTTGTGGCGTCCAGGGTTCTTCCTGCAAGCCCTATGTGACAAGGGGCGGACGCGCCGCCGTGCGGGGGATGCCACGCGGGGGCGTTGCCGCAGTGCCGGATGCCGCTCGCTCCGACAGCTTCTTAGGCCAGCTTCGGGGGCCGGTCGGAGTGGTGGCCCTGCGGCGGTCTCGCCCCGTGGAGAGAGGCTCGGCCCGCGCCAGAGGCCCGCTCGAGCGCTCGCGCTCAGGCCCGCAGCAGCTCGGCCACGTCGAACGCCAGGTCGAGGGACTGCCGGGCGTTGAGGCGGGGATCACACGCCGTGGTGTAGCGCTGACCGAGATCGTCCTCGAAGATCTCCTCGGCGCCACCGAGGCACTCGGTGACGTCATCCCCGGTCAGCTCGACGTGGACGCCACCGGGCCATGAACCGGCGGTCCGGTGGACGGCGAAGAACTCCCGCAGCTCGGCCACGATGTCCCCGAACCGTCGGGTCTTGTGGCCGCCCTCGCTGGTGAACGTGTTGCCGTGCATGGGGTCGCAGGTCCACACCACCGGGTGGCCGGACTCGCGGACCGCCGCGAGGAGCGGTGGTAGCAGGGCCTCCACCCGCCCGGCGCCGAACCGGGTGACGAGGGTGAGCCGCCCCGCCGCCCGGTCGGGGTCGAGCCGGTCGCAGATGGCGACGAGGTCGTCGGGGGTGGCGGTGGGGCCGACCTTCACCGCCACCGGGTTGAGCACCCCGGAGAGGAAGTCGGTGTGGGCGCCCTCGGGCTGGCGGGTCCGCTCGCCGATCCAGAGCATGTGGGCCGAGCAGTCCACCCAGTCCCCGCTGAGCGAGTCCCGGCGGGTCAGTGCCTCCTCGTACGGCAGCACCAGAGCCTCGTGGCTCGTCCAGAAGTCGACCTGGTGAAGGGTGGCCTCGGCCGACAGGTCGATGCCGCAGGCGCCCATGAACCGCAGCGCCCGGTCGATCTCGCTGGCGATCCGCTCGTACCGGCGGCCCTCGGCCGAGGATGCGACGAACTCCTGGTTCCACTGGTGGACCAGGGAGAGGTCGGCGAAGCCCCCGGTGGTGAAGGCCCGCAACAGGTTGAGGGTGGCCGCCGACTGGTGGTACGCCGTGAGCAGCCGCGCCGGGTTGGGCCGGCGGGCGACCGGGTCGAAGGCGTCGTCGTTGACCATGTGCCCACGGAAGGCGTCCAGCTCGACCTCGCCGACCCGTTCGACCGGCGAGGTGCGCGGCTTGGCGAACTGGCCGGCGATCCGCCCGACTTTCACGACCGGGACGCCCCCGGCGTAGGTGAGGGCGACGGCCATCTGGAGGATCACCTTCAGCTTGTCCCGAATGCCGTCGGCGCTGAACTCTGCGAACGACTCGGCGCAGTCGCCCGCCTGGAGGAGGAAGGCGCGGCCCTGGGCCACCTCGGCCAGGGCGGACGTCAGCCGGCGGGCCTCGCTCGCCACCACCAGGGGAGGCAGCCCGGCGAGCTCTGCCTCGACCCGCTCGAGCGCGTCGAGGTCGGGCCACGACGGCTGCTGCGCCGCCACCCTCTCCCGCCACGAGCTCGGGTCCCACGCCCTGGACATGGTCGTATCGTACCGAGCGCGTACGCTCTCCCGGGTGGCTGCCGAGCGGATCGGTCTCCTCGGGGGGACCTTCGACCCTCCGCACGCCGGTCACGTTGCCGCCGCCCGGTCGTGCCTGGCGGCGTTGCGGCTCGACCGCCTGCTCCTGGTGGTGGCCAATTGCCCGTGGCAGAAGGTCCCCGACCGGTCGGTGACGCCGGCCGAGGACCGCTTCGCCATGGTGGCCGCCGCGGTCGAGGGGATCCCCCGCGTCGAGGCCAGCCGGATCGAGATCGACCGGGGCGGGCCCAGCTACACCGTCGACACGGTCGAGGCACTGGTGGTCGGGACTGGCACCGGGACGGCCGAGACCGGGACGGCCACGGCCACGGCCGGGCCGGAGGTGTTCCTGGTCGTCGGGGCCGACCTGGTGGAGGGCCTGCGCACCTGGAAGCGGTGGCAGGACCTCCGACGTCAGGTGACGCTGGCCGTGGTGACCCGGCCGGGCACGGCCGCGTCGCACGACCCCGAGGGCTGGAGGGTCGCCCACGTGGAAGGCCCGGGGATCGACGTGTCCAGCTCCGGGGTCCGCCGCCTGCTGCGGGTCGGGCGCCCGGTCGAGGGCCTGGTGCCCGACGCGGTGGTCCGTTGCATCCGGCGCCGCGGTCTGTACGCTGTCCGGAGATGACCGTCACCACCGAGGAAGATCGCGTGGCCGCTCCCGCTCCCGGACGTCTGGCCCTCCAGGCCGAGCGCCGGCACGAGCGCCGCCAGCGCCTGTTGCTCGCTCTGAGCGGCCTCCTGGTGCTGACGCTGCTGCTGGCGGCCACGGTGATCATGGTGGGCGTGGTCCGTTGACCCTGTCCGGCGCGGTGTTCGCTGCCGCCGCAGCCGCCGACGAGAAGCTGGGCCAGGACACGGTGGTCCTGGACATGGAGGAGCTGCTCGGGGTCGTCGACGCCTTCGTGGTCACCAGCGGGCGCAACGTCCGCCAGGTCCGCACGCTGGTGGACGAGATCGAGCGCCAGGTGAAGACACGCGACGGCCGCGGTCCACTGCGAGTCGAGGGGCTCGGCGACGCCGGCTGGGTCCTCATGGACTACGGCGACTTCGCCGTGCACGTGTTCTTGGACGAGGTCCGGGCCTTCTACGACCTCGAGCACCTCTGGTCGGCCGCCCCCCGGGTGCGCTGGCGAGCCGAGGTCGCCGGCTAGCGCTGGACCGGCCGGGGCCGTCAGGCGCCGGGCGTCGTGGTCGTGGTGGTCGTCGTCGTGCGCGGTGACGCTGTCCCGGGCGCGAGCAGTGTCTGGTACTGGCTCGTGCCGACCGGTGTGGGGGTGAGCCCGCCGACGGGAGTCGGGACGGCGAGTGTGGTGCCGTCGATCTGGAACTTCACCTTGGTCACTGTCTTGAAGTTCACCGTCAGGGTGTAGATGACCTGGGCCGGAGCAAGGACCTGGAGTGAGCCCGAGGTCTGGCCGAAGGCCTTGTTGAAGTCCACGGTGGCCACTCCACCGGCGATGCTGGC
Organism: Acidimicrobiales bacterium; assembly: GCA_050743965.1. Lineage (GTDB taxonomy): Bacteria > Actinomycetota > Acidimicrobiia > Acidimicrobiales > RAAP-2 > DAHUZJ01. The sequence goes on along the minus strand of JBOGGF010000513.1, from coordinate 3,098 downwards.
CCGGATGAGCCGCACCCCCGAGCGTGTGAAGGCGGACTGATAGCCGTTGGACTTCTGCACCGGGCTGGGACCGGCGAGGAGCACGGTGAGGATCGATGTGATCGTGGCCTTGGCCACCTGCCGGCTGACGGGGCTCACGTACCGTGAGAATGTAACGGTGAAGTAGACGGTTATGGTTGTGGCGTAGTTGGGGCTGGTGGTGGTGGTGGAGGAGGGCGGCTGGTTCGAGAGCAGGTTGAACGGCACCTTGCTGCTCGGTATCGCCCGGGCGCTGCTCTCGGCGCTGATCCCGCAGCCGGAGAGGGCGAGGGCCACGACCGCCAGGATCGCTGCGAGGACGGCCGGCACCCCCCGCCTCGACCAGCGGTGACGGCTCGGCTCGGGGGACCGGCTCATGCCTCGATCTCCCGGGCGACGCCGCCCCGCCGGTCCCCGCCGCCGGTGCTCCTCCCGGCGGCCCCAATGGCGTCCGGGTCCACGGTGCGGATGCTGGCCTCCCCGCCCGCCACAGCGAGCTCCTCCTCGGGCTGGTCGTCGAGATCGGTGACCGGGTGGGCGGGGAGCTCGACGACGAACCGTGCGCCGCCACTGGGTGACTCGTCGGCCCGGGCGGTGCCACCGAGCAGCCGGACGTGCTCGGCCACGAGGGACAGCCCGAGGCCGGTCCCGGTGCCCGCCCCTCGGCGGCCCGACGCCTGCCCCCGGTAGAAGCGCTCGAAGATGCGCTCCCGCTCGGTCGGGGTGATCCCCGGTCCGTCGTCGTCGACGGTCATCTGCACTCGTGGCCGGTCCGGGTCGCCGACGGCCTGCGTCTCGACCCGGGTGGCCCCACCGCCGTAGAGGGCGGCGTTCTCCAGCAGGTTGCCGACGACACGCTCGAACCGGCGCTTGTCGACCGACATCCGCAGCCCGTCCACTTCCGGGGCGACGTGCACTTCGGGCGCCGGGGCAGCAGCGGCACGCGAGCTGGCGGCGACCGCCCGGCGGACCAGCTCGCCGGGATCGACCTCTTCGAGGACCACGTCGGCCGAGCCGGTGTCAGATCGCGAGATCTCGAGCAGGTCGCCGACCATGCGCTGGAAGCGCCGCAGGTCGGCGGCGAGCAGCACCAAGGCGGCGCGGCCCGACGGGCCGAGCTCGGTGGCGTGGCCCTCGAGGACGTCGAGGCTGGCCGACAGGGTGGTGAGCGGCGAGCGGAGCTCGTGGCTCACGTCGGAGGTGAAGCGCTCCTCCCGCTCGATCCGTTCCTGGAGCTCGTCGACCATGCGGTTGAACGAACCGGTCAGGTCCGTGAGGTCACGGTCCTCGGTGGTGCCCAGCCGGGTGTCGAGGCGACCCGAGGCGATGGCCACCGCCGCCCGTGAGACGCCGGTGAGCGGCCGCAGCGACCGCCCACTGGCCCAGCGCCCCACCACCGTGCCGAGGGCGGTCGTCAACAGGCCGGCACCGAAGAGCACCAGGGACAGCAGCCGCAGGGTGTGTGTCAGGTCGCCCACGTCGAACAGCTCGTAGTAGCTGGCGCCGACCGAGGGGATCGGCACCCCGACGGCGAAGTACGGCTGGCCTGTGAGGGTGAACGTCTGGCTGGCCGCCGCGCCCGACTGCACGAGGTGGCGCAGGGAGGCGGGCAGCGCTGTCTGCCCGACCGAGAGCACCCGGCCGTACCACGCCTTGCCCACGTTGAGGACCGAGTAGGACGTGCCCGAGTCGGCGGTCGAGAGGATGCCGCCGGGCGTGAAGGTCTTCACCGGCAGCTCCTGTCGCACCGTGCGGGCGTTGTGGTAGGCCTGGCGGAGCGAGGCTGTCGTCCGCTCGTCCACGAGGAAGTGGCGGGTGGAGAGATAGGTGCTCATCCCCACCGTCACCGAGACGAGCAGGGCGCCGAGCCCGAACAACGCCGTCACCCGCGCTCGCAGACCGAGGCGGGTCGACAGCGCCCGGCCGTGGCGCTCAGGGGACAAGCTTGTAGCCCATCCCTCGTACGGTGAGGATGTGCCGGGGCATCGCCGGGTCGGGCTCGATCTTGGTCCGGAGCCGGCGGATGTGGACGTCGACCAGGCGCCCGTCGCCGAAGTAGTCGTAGCCCCAGACCCGGTCGAGGAGCTGCTCGCGGCTCAGGACCTTGTTGGGCGTGGCGGCCAGCTCGCACAGGAGGCGGAACTCCGTCTTGGTGCAGTGGATCTCCCGGCCGTCGTGGTGGCGCAGCACTCCTTCCTCGGGGACCAGCTCGAGGTCGCCGAAGGCGACGGCCATCGGCTCCTCGTCGGCCGGTCGCACCCGCCGCAGCAGGGCCCGGATGCGGGCACCCAGCTCCTTGGCCACGAACGGCTTGGTCACGTAGTCGTCGGCACCCGCCTCGAGGCCGGCGACCACGTCGTGGGTGTCGGTCCGGGCGGTCACCATGATGATCGGCACGGCGCTGTTGCGGCGGAGCGCCCGGCAGCACTCGAAGCCGTCCATGCCCGGGAGCATCAGGTCGATCAGCACCACGTCGGCCGGCAGCTCGGCGAAGCGGTCGAGGGCGTCCTCGCCGCTCGGCGCCTCCTCGATGTCGTACCCCTCGTCCTCCAGGGCCAGCCGCATCGACGAGCGGATCCGCTCGTCGTCCTCCACCAGCAAGATCCGGCTGCTCATGCCCCAAGGCTACGGCGAGCGGCGGTACCGTGGGGCCCATGGCCGGGGGCTGGGCGATCGACGGGTTCGCCCAGTGGGTGGCGGGTCGCTCGCCGGCCACCGTGCGGGCCTATCGGGGCGACGTGACTGCCTTCGCCGAGTGGGCGGAGCGGTCCGGTTGCGCCGGCCCGGCGGACGTCGGGCGCCTCCTGCTGCGGCGCTACCTCGCCTACCTCGGCACCCGCCGGTACGCCCGGGCGACGGTGGCCCGCAAGGCGGCGGCCCTGCGGGCGTACTTCGGCTGGTGCCGCCGGCGGGGGCTGGTGGACACCGACCCGTCCCGCTCGCTGACGGCGCAGGCGGCAGCGGGCCGGCTCCCCACGGTCCTCTCGCCGGCCGAGCTCGGTGCCCTGCTCGACCCACCGGCGGGCGTCCCCGCCGGTGGGGACGGTAGCGGAGCCGCGCCGGGCGGAGCCGCGCCGGGC
>JBOGGF010000512.1:0-7616 GCA_050743965.1 Acidimicrobiales bacterium | reverse complement strand
CCCCGGGCCGTCCCGCCTGCCGGCCCGCACGGGGGCGATGCCCGGTCGGTCGCTCGTGCGCTGGGGATCGACCCCGCCGGGGTCCTGGACCTGTCGGCCAGCTGCAACCCGTTCGCCGCCGATCCGGCGCCGGTGGTGGCCGCCGCGCTGGCCGGCGGCGCGCTCGGGCGGTACCCCGACGAGGACGACCGGCGTACGGCGACCGGAGCCATGGCGGCGGCGCTCGGCGTCGACGCCGACCGGGTGCTCCTCACCAACGGCGGGGCCGAAGCGATCGCCCTGGTCGCGGCGGTGCTCGGTCGCGGGTGGGTCGACCGCCCGGACTTCTCGCTCTACGAGCGCCACCTGGCCGAGGTGGTGCCGGGGGCGCCCCGCTTCGCCTCCGACCCGCACAACCCGACCGGCCGCCTCGCCCCGCTGGGGGCCACCGCCGCCGTGTGGGACGAGGCGTTCTACCCGCTGGCTACCGGCTGCTGGACGGCCGGGCGGCCCGGCGCGGTGGTCGTCGGCTCGCTCACCAAGGTGCTGGCCTGCCCCGGCCTGCGGCTCGGCTACGTGGTGGTGCCCGACGACGACGGGGCGGCACTGGGCGTGCCCGAACTGGCCGGCTGCCTGGCGACGCGCCAGCCTCGCTGGGCGGTCGGGACGCCGGCACTGGTGGCCCTGCCCACGCTGCTCGCCCGGGCCGACGTGCCGGGCTGGGCGGTGGCCGTGGCCCGCCAGCGCGACCGGCTGTGCGCGGTGTTGCGCCGGCACGGCCTGGACCCGGCAACCTCGGACGCCAATTTCGTCCTGGTGCCGGCCGCCGCCGGCCTGCGCGAGCGGCTGGCGGTCCACGGGGTCGTTGTGCGGGACTGCGCCAGCTTCGGCCTGGCCGGCGCCGTGCGGGTGGCCGTGCCCGACGACGCCGGCCTCGACCGGCTCGATCGCGCCCTGGGGGCGAGCCGGTGAGAGGCCGGCCCGGGGCCGCGCTCATGGTGTGCGGAACGGCGTCCGACGTCGGCAAGAGCCAGCTCGTCACCGGCCTCTGCCGGGCGTTCGCCCGCCGGGGGCTCCGGGTCGCCCCGTTCAAAGGGCAGAACATGGCACTCAACTCGGTCGTCACCGCCGAAGGCTGCGAGATCGGCCGGGCCCAGGGGACCCAGGCCCTGGCGGCGGGGGTCGAGGCCGAGGCGGCAATGAACCCGGTGCTGCTCAAGCCCACGAGCGATCGCCGCAGCCAGGTGGTGGTGCTCGGCCGGCCATGGAGGGACCTCGACGCCGTCGCCTTCCATGGCGCCAAGGCCGAGCTCGAGCCGGTGGTGCGCGGCGCCCTGGCCGACCTCCGGCGCCGCTTCGACATCGTGCTGTGCGAGGGGGCGGGGAGCCCGGCCGAGATCAACCTCTTCGACCACGACCTCGTCAACCTCGGTCTGGCCGCCGCGGCGCGGGTCCCGGCGGTGGTGGTGGGCGACATCGACCGGGGCGGCGTGTTCGCCCACCTCTACGGCACGGTGGCCCTGCTGCCGGAGGACCGACGAGCGTTGGTCCGGGGCTTCGTGCTGAACAAGTTCCGGGGCGACGCTTCCCTCCTGGGCGGCGCCACCGAGTCGCTGCGGCGCCGGTGTGGCGTGCCCACTCTCGGCGTGGTGCCGTACCTGCGCGACCTTTGGATCGACGCCGAGGACTCGCTCGCTCTCGACGGCAACCGGTGGGCGGCGGGGGCGAACGTGCTGCCGGCCGCCGTCGAGGTGGGCGATGGGGTGGGCGGCGGTGTGGTCGGTGTGGCGCTCGGCGGTGCGGGCGAGGGGGCGCTCGGCGGTGCGCTCGACGTGGCCGTGGTGCGGTTCCCGCACATCGCCAACTTCACCGACCTCGACCCGCTGGCGGCCGAGCCCGGCGTGACCGTCCGGCTCGTGTCGAGTCCCGGCGCCCTCGGCCGTCCCGACCTGGTGGTGCTGCCCGGGTCCAAAGCCACCGTGGCCGACCTCGAGTGGCTGCGCCGTACCGGCCTGGCCGAGGCCGTGGTCGACCGGGGGCGCACGGGGTCGGTGGTCGTCGGGATCTGCGCCGGCTTCCAGATGCTGGGCCGGGTGATCGAGGACCCGGCTGGAGTGGAGGCCACCGTGGCCTGTGCCGATGGCCTCGGGCTCCTCGGCGTCCGGACCACCTTCGCCGCCCGCAAGCGCACGGCCCGCCGGACCGGCACCCGCCTCGCCGGTGGCGAGCCGGTCGAGGGCTACGAGGTCCACCACGGCCGCCCGGAGGCCGACGAGGGCGCCGTGCCGTGGCTGTCCCTCGACCCGGCGGGCGGCGGTGCGAGGCCCTCGGCACCGGCGCGCCGGGAGGTGCCCGACTGCGGGCGCGGTGGCCGTTGCGACGGCGGCGGGCCGGAGGGCGTGGTCGACACCGTCACCGGCGTCTACGGCACCAGCCTCCACGGCCTGTTCGAGTCGGACCCGTTCCGCCGGGCATTCCTGGCCGAGGTGGCCGACCGGCGGGGCAGGCGGTTGGCACCGTCTGAGGTCTCGTTCGCTGCCGTCCGCCAGGCACAGGTCGACCGGCTCGCCGACGCCTGCGAGGAGCACTTGGACCTGGACGCCCTCCTGGCCATCGCGGCGGAGGCCGGATGATCCTCTTCCTCACCAACGCCGACACCGAGCTGCTCGCCCTGCGCCAGGTGCTCGAGGACCTTCCCGACGGCTTCCCGCCGGTGCGGGCGGCCAACCCACACCGGCTGGGAGGTCCGGTCGACCTCGACGGCGTGGCCGCCGTGCTCGTCCGGCTCCTCGGGGGCCGGCGGGCGTGGGAGGAGCCCTTCGACGAGCTGGCGGCCCGGTGTGCGGCGGCGGGGGTGCCGCTGCTGGCCTTCGGCGGCGAAGCGGTGCCCGACGCCGAGCTGGCGGCGGCGTCGACCGTGCCCAGCGCCACGGTGGTCCAGGCCTTCGGCTACCTCGCCCAGGGTGGCCCGGCCAACCTGGCCCAGCTGCTGCGGTTCTTGGCCGACACCGTGCTGGTGGCGGGCTTCGGGTTCGAGCCGCCGCGGGAGGTCCCCGACCACGGCGTGCTGGAGCCCGTCGCCGCCCGCTACCCCCGTCGCCCGGGTCGACCCCTGGTGGGCGTCGTCTTCTACCGGGCGCACCTGGTGGCCGGGAACACCCGGTTCGTCGAGGAGCTGTGCGCCGCGCTCGACGCCGCGGGCGCCGATCCCCTTCCGGTCCACTGCTACTCGCTGCGAGCGGGCGCCGGCGGCGCCGGGCCGGCCGTGGTCGAGCTGCTCGCCCGTCACGGGGTCGACGCCGTGGTCACGACGGTACTGGCGGCAGGGGGTGCCCGCGGCGGGGCCGACGCCGACCGCGGCGGGGCCGACGCCGACCGTGGGACGGACGCCACAGGGTGGGACCCCGGCGCGTTGGCCACCCTCGACGTGCCGGTCGTGCAGGCGGTGTGCGCCACGACCTCGTCGGCGGAGTGGGCGAGCGGGGCCGGGCTCTCGCCCGTCGACGTGGCCATGGCCGTGGCGATCCCCGAATTCGACGGCCGCATCGTCTCGGTGCCCTTCAGCTTCAAGGAGGAGGTCGACGACGGCGACGAGCTGGGCGCGCCCCTCACGGCGTACCGCACCGTCCCCGACCGCGTGGCCCGGGTGGCGGGGCTCGCCGCCCGGCTGGCGGGCCTGCGGGCGGTGCCGCCACCGGACCGCCGGGTGGCGGTCGTCCTGTCGGCCTATCCGACCAAGCGGAGCCGGTTGGGCAATGCCGTCGGCCTCGACACGCCGGCGTCGGTGGTCGACGTCCTCCACGCCCTGCGTGGCGCCGGGTACCGGGTCGACCGCATCCCCGCCGACGGGGATGCGCTCATGGCCGAGCTGGCCGACACCCTCGCCTACGACCGCGCGGCCCTGGCCGAGGACCAGGCTGCCCGGGCAGTCGGCCGATGGCCGGCCGAGGACTACCGCCGGTGGTTCGCCACCCTCCCCGCCGGCGCCCGCCAGGCGGTGGTCGACGCCTGGGGTGAGCCTCCGGGGAACGTCTACGTGGCGTCGGGCGCCACCGGGCAGGCGCTGCTCTTCTCCGGCATCGACCTCGGGGGCGTGCTGGTGGCGGTGCAGCCGCCCCGGGGCTTCGGCGAGAACCCGATCGCCGTCTACCACTCGCCGGACCTGGCGCCGACCCACCAGTACCTCGCCTTCTACCGCTGGCTGGAGGAGGGGTGGGGTGCCGACGCCGTGGTCCATGCCGGCAAGCACGGGACCCTCGAGTGGCTGCCCGGCAAGGGGGTCGGGCTGTCGGCGTCGTGCTTCCCCGACGCCGCGCTGGGCAGCCTGCCTCTCGTCTACCCCTTCGTGGTCAACGACCCGGGCGAGGGCACCCAGGCCAAGCGTCGGGCCCACGCCGTCGTGGTCGACCACCTGGTCCCGCCGATGACCCGGGCCGACACCTACGACGAGCTGGCCCGCCTCGAAGGGCTGCTCGACCAGCACGCCCAGCTGGCAGCGCTCGACCCCGCCAAGCTGCCGGCCATCCGGCGCCAGGTGTGGGAGCTACTGGTCGAGGCCCAGATCCACCGTGACCTCGGCCGGGATGTCGAGCGGCCGGCCTTCGAGGACCCTGCGTTCGACGAGCTCCTCCTCGAGGTCGACGGCTACCTGTGCGAGCTGAAGGACGCCCAGATCCGCGGTGGCCTCCACGTGCTCGGGCGGCCCCCGGAGGGCCCGGCCGAGCTGGACATGGTGGCGGCGATCACCCGGCTGCCCCAAGGCGGTCTGCCGTCGCTGCGCGACGTGGTGGCCGGCGGGCTGGGGCTGGCCACCGGGGGTCCCGGCGCCCGGGTGGACGTCGATCGCCTGGCGGCGGCGTGCACCTCCCTGCTGGCCCGGTGCCAGGCGGCGGCGTGGACGGTGCCGGCCGGGCCGCTCCTGGCCGGCGCGGCGAGCCCGGTCCTCGATGCCGGCGGTGCCGGCGTTACCGGGGGTGCGGGGGCCGGCGCCACTGACCCCGCCGACCCAGCCACCACTGACCCCGCCGACCCCCCCGAGCTCTCCCGGGTGCTGGGGTGGGTCTGCCAGCGCCTGGTGCCGGCCCTGAGGGCCACGACCGGCGAGATCGACGCCGTACGGCGCGCCCTCGACGGCCGGTTCGTCCCGCCGGGACCCAGCGGCGCGCCGACGCGTGGGATGGCCCACGTGCTGCCGACCGGCCGGAACTTCTACGCCGTCGATCCCAAGGCGGTGCCCTCCGCCCTGGCGTGGGAGGTCGGCAAAGGGTTGGCCGAGGGGCTCGTCGCCAGGCACGTGGCCGAGGAGGGCCGGCCACCGGCGCAGGTGGGCCTCGTGGCGTGGGGCACGAGCGCCATGCGCACCGGGGGCGACGACGTGGCCGAGGCCCTCGCCCTCCTCGGCGTGCGCCCGGTGTGGGCGCCCGAGACCGGACGGGTGACGGGGGTGGCGCTCGTCCCGCTCGAGGAGCTCGGCCGGCCCCGGGTCGACGTCACCCTGCGGGTCTCGGGGTTCTTCCGCGACGCCTTTCCCCACGTGCTCGACCTCCTCGACCAGGCCGTCCGGCTGGCTGCGTCGGCGACCGACGAGCCGGCGCGGCAGAACCCGGTCGCCGCTGCCGGCCTCGACGACCCCCGGGTGTTCGGCCCCAAGCCAGGCGCCTACGGCTCGGGGATCCTCACCGTGCTCGAGTCCGGCGCATGGCGGAGCGACGAGGACCTCGCCGCCGTGTACCTGGCGTGGGGCGGGTGGGCCTACGGCGCCGGCGGGACCGGCCGCCCGGCCGGGGACGCGCTCCGGCGACGCCTGGCCGGCGTCGAGGTGGCGGTCAAGAACCAGGACAACCGGGAGCACGACATCTTCGACTCCGACGACTACCTCCAGGACCACGGCGGCATGGTGGCGGCGGTGCGCTCACTTTCGGGCCGGCAGCCCAAGGCGTGGTTCGGCGACTCGGCCGACCCGGCACGGCCCCGCGTCCGCTCCCTGGCCGAGGAGGCGGCACGGGTCGTCCGCAGTCGGGTGGTGAACCCCAAGTGGCTGTCGGCGATGCAGCGCCACGGGTACAAGGGGGCGTTCGAGATGGCCGCCACCGTCGACTACCTCTTCGGTTACGACGCCACCGCCGGGGTCGTGGAGGACTGGATGTACGAGCGGGTGACCGAGGCCTACGTGGGCGACCCGGCCATGCGGAAGTTCTTCGAGCAGTCCAACCCGTGGGCCCTGCGCTCGATCGCCGAGCGGCTCCTCGAGGCGGCGAGCCGTGGCCTGTGGGATGCATCGGCGGCGGCCCTCGACACGCTGCGGGCGGCGGTGCTGGAGTCCGAGGGCTGGGAGGAGGACCGATGACGGCGCGACCGGCGGTCCCCGCATTCCCCCTGAGCGCCCTGGTGGGCGCCGACGACCTGCGCCTCGCGCTCGTGCTTGCGGCCATCGATCCCCGGATCGGCGGCGTCCTGCTGCGCGGGGACAAGGGCAGCGGCAAGACGACCGCGGCGCGGGCCCTGGCGGCGTTGCTCGCCGAGGGCGCGCCGTTCGTCGAGCTGCCGCTCGGGGCGACCGAGGACCGGGTCGTGGGGTCGCTCGACGTGCGGGCCGCCCTCGGCACGGGCGAGTACGCCTTCCGACCCGGGCTCCTCCAGGCGGCCCATGGCGGGGTGCTCTACGTGGACGAGGTGAACCTCCTACCGGACCACCTGGTCGACCTGCTCCTCGACGCGGCGGCGACCGGCGTGGTCCGGGTCGAGCGCGACGCCGTGTCCGAGACCCGCCCGGCCAGCTTCGTCCTCGTCGGCTCGATGAACCCCGAAGAGGGCGAGCTCCGCCCGCAGCTGCTCGACCGCTTCGGCCTCTCGGTCGTCGTGGGGACCCCGGCCGACCGGGCCGACCGGGCCGAGGTCGTGCGGCGCCGGCTGGCCTTCGACGCCGATCCGGTTGGCGAGGGCCAGCGGTGGGCCGCGGCCGAGGAGTCACTGGCCGGCCGGCTGGGGGCGGCCCGGTCCGCCCGCCTCCCCGAGGCACTGACCGAGGACGTGGCGTCACTGTGCGCGGCGGCGGGGGCCGAGGGGGTGCGGGCGGACCTCGTCATCTGCCGGGCCGCGACGGCGCTCGCCGGGTGGGAGGGCCGAGAAGTGGCCGGGCCGGACGACGTGCGGCGGGTGGCGCCGTTCGCCCTGGCCCACCGGCGGGCCACGCCGTGGGGCCCGCCCCCGACGGACGGGTCAGGCGGCGCCGGGGGGCGTGATCGGCAGGACGGTGCTGGTGGCAGCGGGGATGGTGGTGGCAGCGGGGACGGCGAACTGGACCGGCTGCTCGACGACCTCTTCGGGCATCGAGCGCCGTCGCCGGCGGACGAGCCGCCCGGCAATGGCGCCGTGCCTGGCCACGAGGGTGGGGGCGAGCCGAGCGGGGCCGCGGCGCCGGATCCCGGTGGGCAGCCGCCGCTCGACGCGCGGGGCAAGGTGCCGCCGGACGTGCCGGTGGAGCCCCCGGCACCCGGCGCTTTGACACCGGCGCTGCTCGACGAGGTGCGACGAGCCGGCGACCGGAGGTCGGGGCGCGTGGTGGGCGGCAGCGGGCGGCGCTCGCCCGAGGCGGCCGAGGCGGCCGAGGCGCCTCGGGGGCGCCTGGTGGGCAGCCG
>JBOGGF010000511.1:0-1705 GCA_050743965.1 Acidimicrobiales bacterium | reverse complement strand
CCCCGTGGGCGCGGCGCAGGGCGCGGCGGGGCTCGCGGCGGCCCGGGACGTGGTCCGGGCGACGGCCGGCGTCGGCGAAGACGTGGCGGACCAGGTCGTCGCCTACCTCGCCGCCGGGATGGCGGCCCTGGGCACGCTGCCCACCTCCCACCATCTGGTGATCGAGCGGTTCTTCGACGAGAGCGAGGGCACGCAGCTCGTCGTCCACGCCCCCTACGGTGGGCGGGTCAACCGGGCCCTCGGTCTCGCCCTGCGCAAGCGGTTCTGCGTCACCTTCGACTTCGAGCTGCAGGCCGCGGCCGACGACGACACCGTGGTCCTGTCCCTCGGACCTCAGCACAGCTTCCCCCTCAGCCAGGTGCCGTCGATGGTGCGCAGCCGGACAGTCGTCGACGTCCTCACCCAGGCGGTGCTGCCCCACCCCATGCTGCGCTCCCGCTGGCGCTGGAACTGCAACCGCGCCCTGGTCGTGCCGCGCTCGCGGGGTGGCCAGCGGCGCCCGATCCACCTGCAGCGGATGGAGGCCGACGACCTCCTGGCGGCGGCGTGGCCCGCCCTCGCCGCGTGCCAGGAGAACGCCGGGGCCGGTCCGATCCCCGTCGCCGACCACGTCCTGGTCCGCCAGACGGTGGCCGACTGCCTGACCGAGGGCCTCGATGCCGCCGGGCTCGTGTCCCTGCTCACCGACGTCGAGGAGGACCGGGTCACCGTCTCGTTCGTCGAGTCGACCGAGCCGTCGGTGCTCGCCCACGGCATCCTGACGGGGCGGCCGTACACGTTCCTCGACGGCGCCCCGCTGGAGGAGCGCCGGTCCCGCGCTGTCGGGCTCTCCCGCGGCCTGGCACCCGACGGGAGCGGCCTGCCCGTGGCGCCCGACGAGCTCGCCGCGCTCGACGAGGGTGCGGTGGCGTCGGTGCTCGATCAGGTGCGCCCGCGCCCGCGTGACGCCGACGAGCTCCACGACCTGCTCCTCTCGCTGGTGCGCTGCCGTCCCGTCGCGCCGTGGCAGCGGTGGTTCGACGAGCTCGTGGCCGCCGGTCGCGCCGGCACCGTCGGCGACGACTGGGCACCGACCGAGCGCCGAGCCATGGCCGAGTCGCTGGCTGGCGACGACGAGGCCGCCGCCGAGTGCGTGCGCGGGCACCTCGACGTTGCCGGGCCGATCGGCGAGGACCGACTGGTGTCGGCGGACGAGCTGCCGTCCGGTGCGCCGCGGGGCGCCCCGCTCGCCGTCGCCCGCGCCCGTACCGGCCTCGCCCGGCTGGAGGCCGAGGGGTCGGCCATCCGCCTCCCTGACGGCCGTTGGTGCGCCCGCCACCTCCTCGTTCGCTGCCACGCCGCCAGCCGCGGCCGGCGGCGGCGGGCGGTCACGCCGGCCAGCATCGCCGACTTCGTGCGTTTCCTCGCCCGCTGGCAGCACGTGGCCGAGGGCACCCGGCTCGAGGGCCGCGCCGGGGTCTTGACGGCGATCGAGCAGCTCCAGGGCATCGAGCTGCCCGCCGGCGACTGGGAGCGCCACGTCCTGCTTGCCCGGGTCACCGGCTACGACCCGCACTGGCTCGACGAGCTGTGCCTGTCGGGCGAGGTCGCCTGGGGGCGCCTCACCCCCCGCCTCGACGGCGGGGGGTCCGGGGGCACCGGGGACGGAAATGGCGGGGGCGACGCCGGTGTCGGCGGGGCCGCCGGGGCCGCCGGGGCCGGCGGG
>JBOGGF010000510.1:0-10743 GCA_050743965.1 Acidimicrobiales bacterium | reverse complement strand
TGAAGAACCACTCGATGAAGTCGTCGACACCGCCCACCGGACCGCAGTCGAAGTCGATGAGCGGCCAGTGGACGGCCACCTTGGGGAGCCCCGGGAGGGCGCCCAGCGCGATCTCCTCCACGGTGGGCTGGGTCGCGGCCGTGAGGGCCACGGAGTCGCCGTCGCAACTCAAGCCGGCGTTGACCCACAAGACGTGGATCACGGTCTCGTCAACGGCAGTAGCCACTCTCACCCTCCCGGTCGCACGCCAGGGTCGTCACCGACGAGCTTGCGCCCCCTGCAGTCCTCCGGCAATGGGTGCATTTCCCAACGTTCTCGACCACGGGGCCGCGAGCTCGGCGGCGGAGGCCGCAGGCCCGTCAACCGGACAGGCGAGCCGCGCCGATCGCCGCCTGCCCGATGCTGATGCCGCCGTCGTTGGGCGGCACCCGGCGATGGAGGAGGACCTCGACGCCGCTCGCCGCAAGGTCGTCGGCCACCATCGTGGTCAGGCGCACGTTCTGGAACACCCCGCCGGTGAGGGCCACCGCCAGTCCGCGCTCGGCCGCGAGCCGGCCGGCCGCCGCTCCCACCGCCGCTGCCAGCCCGTCGTGGAAGGCGGCGGACACCGCGCCCGCCGTCCGGCCGCCAGCCACGTCGTCCACCGCCGCCGCCACCGCAGGGGCAGGGTCGAGCACGAGCGTCCCACCCTCGCGCCGGATCGCGACGGGGTAGGGATCGACCGCCCCGGGCACCACGCCCGCTGCCGCAGCCTCGAGCTCGATCGCCGCCTGCCCTTCGTAGGTCGCGACCGCGCGACCGAGCACCACCGCCGCCACCGCGTCGAAGAGCCGTCCGGCGCTCGTGGTCGTGGGCGTCCCGCCGCCGGCGAGGACCCCGAGCAGGTCGGCGGCGCGCCCGTCGAGGCTGCTCCCCACCCGTGCGGCGGCGGCCTCGCCGCAGGCCTGGCGGACCCATGCCGTCGCCATCCTCCACGGCTCCCGGACGGCCGCCGCGCCGCCGGGCATGGGCACGGGGGCGAGATGGCCCACCCTCTCGAAGCCGGTGAGGTCGGCCACCAGGAGCTCGCCGCCCCAGAGCGTCCCGTCGGCGCCGTAACCGAGGCCGTCGAAGGCGACGCCGAGCACCGGGCCCGACCGCCCGTGGTCGACCAGGCACGAGGCGACGTGGGCATGGTGGTGCTGGACGCCGATCGAGGGAAGGTCCAGGTCGGCCACCAGCTTGGTCGAGAGGTACTCGGGGTGCAGGTCGTGGACCGCGACCTCGGGGACCATGTCCCACAGGTGGCACAGGTGGTCGATCGCCTGGAGGAACGAGCGGTACGTCGCCAGGTGCTCCAGGTCGCCCAGGTGGTGGCTGGCCACGACGGAAGCCCCCTTGGCCACCGCCACCGTGCTCTTCAGCTCCGCCCCCACGGCGAGGAGCGGGTGGGTCGCCAGGCACGGGAGGGGGAGCGGCTCGGGGGCATAGCCCCGGGACCGCCGCAGCACCTGGAGCCCGTCCGCGGGCACCCGGGCGCTCGAGTCACCGCCGGTGGCGGGCAGCGCCCGCACGACCGAGTCGTCGCAACGCACCTGGATCGGGCGGTCGTGGGTGACGACGGCGTCGACCAGCGGCCCGAGCCGTTCGATCGCCTCGGCGTCCAGGTAGGCGATCGGTTCGTCGGACAGGTTGCCGCTGGTCATGACGAGAGGTCGGCCGGCCGCGGCGAGCAGGAGGTGGTGCAGGGGCGAGTACGGCAGCATCACTCCCAGCTCGGGCAGGCCCGGGGCCACCTCGTCGACGACGTTGGCATCCGGGCGGCGCCGGGCGAGGACGATTGGACGGCGCTCCGACGAGAGGAGGGCGGCGGCGACGGGTGAAAGCTCGACAAGACGCCGGGCCGTGTCGAGGTCGGCCACCATCACCGCGAACGGCTTGTCGTCCCGGCACTTGCGTCGCCGCAGCACTTCGACCGCGGCCCGGTCGGTGGCGTCCGCGGCCAGGTGGTAGCCGCCCACCCCCTTCACCGCCAGGACCGCTCCGGAGCGGAGCGCCCGTCCCGCTTCGGCCAACGGGTCGTCCACCCCGGGCACGAGCCGGCCCTCCGGGTCGCAGAGGGCCGCCTGGGGACCGCACACGGGGCATGCATTGGGCTGCGCGTGGAACCGGCGGTCCGAGGGGTCGTCATACTCCTTCTGGCAGTCCGGGCACATGGTGAAGCCGGCCATCGTGGTGGCCGGCCGGTCATAGGGGACTGACACCACGATCGTGTAGCGGGGGCCGCAGTCCGTGCAGTTGGTGAACGGGTAGCCGTGCCGCCGGTCCCGCGGGTCCTCGATCTCGGCCAGGCATGCGGGACACGGCCCGGTGTCCACGCTGACCGGGACGTCGGCCCGGCCAGCGTCGTCACTTGCGGCGATCATGAACAGAGGGTCCCCCGCGCCGGCGTCCGTCCCGGCCCGCAGCGGCAGCGGAGTGGTGGTCACGTCGGTGACCCGGGCCAGCGGTGGTGGCGCGTCGAACAGGAGCTGCCGAAGCTCGGCCACCGCGGCTGCCGAACCTTCCGCCTCGATCAGGACACCGGCACTGTCGTTGCGCACGAAGCCGGCGAGCCCCAGGGCGACGGCGCGGCGGTAGACGAAGGGGCGGAAGCCGACCCCCTGCACGGTGCCGGTGACCCGCAGCCGCCATCGGCACACGTCGGGCGGGTCGGCAGCGGCGGCCACGGTCAGCAGATGCGCGGCAACGGGTCGCCAACCAACATGTCGACGATCCGGGTCCCCCCGAACTGCGTGAGGAGGACGACGATGCCGGCCGGGTCGTCGCGCACGTCGCCGATGCGAGCGGCTCCGGCGCCGAGCGGGTGACGCCGCATGGCCTCGAGCCCGGCATCGGCCTGGTCTCTCGGGACCACGGCGACGAGCTTTCCCTCGTTGGCGACATAGAGCGGGTCGATGCCCAGCAGGTCGCAGGCGCCGTTGACGGCAGGGTCCACCGGCAGCGACGCCTCGTCGATCACGATGGCGAGATCGGTGGCCCTGGCCAGCTCGTTGCACACCGTGCCCACCCCGCCTCTGGTCGGGTCGCGCAGCCACCGGGTGGCCGGAGCCGCCTCGAGCAGCGCGTCCACGAGGGAACCGAGGGGGGCGGTGTCCGAACGGAGGTCGGCCTCGAGCGCCAGGTCGCCCCGGGCGAGCATGACGGCCATGCCGTGGTCGGCGATGGTCCCCGACACCAGGATGACGTCGCCGGGCTCGACGAGCGCGGGGCTCAACGACACGCCGGCCGCGAGCACACCGATGCCGGCGGTGGTGATGTAGAGGCCGTCGGCCGCACCGCGGTCCACCACCTTGGTGTCGCCGGTCACCACCTCGACGCCGGCCCCCCCAGCCGCCGCCGCCATGTCGGCGACCACGGCCCGGAGCTCGTCGACGGGGAAGCCCTCCTCGATCACGAACGCCGCCGACAGCCATGCCGGCCGGGCCCCCATCATGGCCAGGTCGTTGACCGTGCCGTGCACGGCAAGGTGGCCGATGGACCCGCCGGGAAAGCGCAGCGGCTTCACCACGAACGAGTCGGTGCTGAGCACGAGGCGCTCCCCGGAGGGCAGCGACAGGCACGCGCCGTCCGCCAGCGGGGCCAGGTGGGGGTTGGCGAACGCCTCGACGAATACCGCGTCGATCAGTGCAGCGGAGGCCTTACCCCCGGCGCCGTGGGCGAGCGTCACCACGTCGTCGACGAAGCGTGGCCGGCGGCGCCGGAACCTCTCGATCCTGTCGAGCACCGCCGCCTCGTCCCGCGCGACGCGTGCCGGCCTGGCGGTCGGGCCGGCTGTCGGCCCCGGCCGTGGCGCGCCCGGCGGCCCGCTCAACGCCACTCCCCCGACAGTTCTGGCGTCCCTTCCTGGCCGGCGACCGCGGTCGGGCAGGAGGAGCCAAGCTCGGCCTGCACTCTGGACCACAGCTCGTGGACCAGCGCCCCCTGGGCCTCTTGGATCCGGTGCACGCTGTCGGACCGGACGACGAGACAGTGGTCGACGTCCGACGAACCGACCATCTGGCCACCGTCGTACCCGGCGAGGCCGACGGTGAGAAGTCCCCTGCGCTTGGCTTCGTCGAAGGCCGCGAGCAGGTTGACTGAATTCCCGCTGGTCGAGATGCCCAGGGCGATGTCGTCGATGTGCGCGTGAGCAATGAGCTGGCGCGAGAAGACGAGATCGAAACCCACGTCGTTCGCCAGGGCGGTCACCACCGCACGACTGGCCAGCAGGGTCCGGGCTGCGAGCGCCCGACCCCACGGTGGAGCACGGAAGAGGGCCGCGATCCCGTCGGCGTCCGTCGCGCTCCCGCCGTTCCCGAAGGCGAAGAGCCGGCCACCGGCGACGAACCGCTGCGCCATGGCGGCAGCGGCGGCCTGGAGGTCCGACCGGAGGTGCTCGACGGTGGTAGCCCTCAGGCGGGCGCTCTCGGCCTCCTTGGCCGCAGCGGACGCCGCCAGGTCGGCGAGCAACCCCGATGCGTCCCGCTCGCCGTGGTCGAGGAAGGGGTAGAGGAAGCCGGTCGGTTCGCCCCTGTCGGCGCGTTCGCCGCTGCTGCCGACCTCGCCGCCCGTCACGACGCACTACCGCCGAGCCGCGAGATCGCCACGCCGGCATGCACCAGCACAAGGTCGCCGGACTCCACCGGCTCGACCAGCGTGGCGTCGATGTCCACCAGCCCAGCCGGCGTGCGGACCACGGCAGCCGAACCAACGACGGCAGCCACTTCGCCCAGGATGCCTTCGTCGGCACACGTGACGCAGTGGCCGTGGACATCGGTGGCACAGGCGTCGTCGTCGGCACTCTCGGCGAGCAGCCCGGGGTGCTCGAAGCACACGTGCGTCAGCTCCCAGAGCACGTGGTAGGAGAGAACGAGCCTGCCGTCGAAGGCGGCTGCCGCCGCAGGCCCGGAAACGGCGTCGAGCCAGACGAGGTGGTCGGCCGCACCGGCGGGCGGCGGCGGGCCGCAGCCGATCCAGATGGTCTCCACCCCCCACGCCGGCGCGCGGCGGCTGACGTCGCCCAATTCGGTCGTGGACGCTTCGCCCACCAGCACGAGCACGTCACCGGCCCGGACGACCGTCCGCAGCACCTGCAGCGGTTCGGGGCCGTCGACCACCTCAGCCGGCAATGCGCGGGTCCCGACGATGACGGGGTGCACGAACTCGACCGCGACGTGCTCCGCGTGCTGGGGCCAGCGTGGTGACCAGCACCATATGGTGGCGCCGTCGGCGCACCGCCGCGCCAGCGCCATGGACGCCACCGCCAGCGCCTCGGGCCATTCCGCCAGCAATCGGGCGCCCTCGCTGCGTCGCACGGACATCTCCCTCGTCGACTCGTCACCCATGGTAACGACGCAATCCGTCGTCGGGAAGGGGGGCTACGTGACGCCGTGCGCCGTCGGTCCGCCCTGGGTCACGCCCAGCGGAGCAGGCGGGCCCAGCCCTGCGCTCTCACCACGTCCTCGCTGTCGGGACCGATCACCGCGGCGGCCCGGGCCCGCTGCGGTGCCACCACCCCCAGCAGCACCACGCCGAGCAGGGCGACGAGCAGCCCCGAATTGGGGTCCGTTCCCGAGCCAGTGGGGATCCCGCCGAACCCCTGAGCGAGCACCCAGGTAGCAAGGGAGACGACGATGCCGGCCCACGCCGCGATCTTGCGGGTAGTACCCGATCGGAGCGCCAGGAGCCCGATCGCCAGCTCCAATACCACGACCCCCACGACGAGCCCTACGCCCAGATGCGAATCGTGGCGGAGATGACGTGCTCGCCGTGGACCAGCCAGCTGGGCGAGCCTGTGGCATTGGCACCCACCTGCTTGCTCATCGCGCTCGCCGTGTTGTTGCCCGGGAGGGCACGGAGCAGTGCGAAGAGACCCCACAGCACCGCCCAGGCCGCCACGACCCAGCGCTCCGAGGCCTCGTCGCGGACCTTCGAA
The DNA here is from genome assembly GCA_050743965.1 of Acidimicrobiales bacterium. GTDB lineage: Bacteria > Actinomycetota > Acidimicrobiia > Acidimicrobiales > RAAP-2 > DAHUZJ01. The sequence goes on along the minus strand of JBOGGF010000510.1, from coordinate 4,787 downwards.
AAGAGGACGCTCGTCCGGGTCCGCAGGGCGGTGCTCTTGCCGAGCAGCCGGCGACGTCCCTCGGGCCCGACGGTCGGCCAGGGGCGTTCGACGGCGAGGCGCAGGAGCGGTTGGGCATCCCACTCGGACTTGTCCGGAGGGCACGGTCTTCCTGAGCTGCTCGAGTGTCGAGATGAGAGCTCGCAGCGTCTCGTCGGTGGTCACAACTCTGATGCGCCGGTTGCGCCGGGGACGTCGTCGGTGATCACGTGGACGTAAGTGCCGACCAGGTCGCTCGCCGATTCGGAGAGCCGCAAGGCCGACCGGTGCCCGGGTTCGTCGCTGTGGACGACCACCGTGCCGTCGTCGCGTACGCGGACGTGAGCCAACGCAAGCCGTGAGGCAGCGGTGGTGCTTGCGCGCGGGCCGGAGGGGCTCGCCGGCAGACGAAGAACCCGAGAATGGAGACGCTCAGCGCCGCTGGCCTCTCCCCCAGTGCCGCCGGTGTGGCGCTGATGGGGGGTGGGCGGGGCGACAGGGGGTCGGGGCCCCGGACGGCCCGGGCGGCCGCCTACCCCGAGACCACCAGCTCACCCCTCATGAAATGGTGGAAGGAGCAGTAGAAGTCGTAGGTGCCCGGGGTCTTGGGCGCCTGGATTCGCACGGTGTGGCCGGGGTCCACGTTGCTCGTGTCGAAGTTCCCGAACGGCGTGCTCCCGGGCACGGCGGTCAGGGTGTGGGTGACCTTGTCGTGGTTCGTGACGGCGATGGTCTCCCCTGGCCGGGCCATGACCCGGTCCGGGTGATATGTGTAGTTCGAGATCACGACTTGCACCACGGGCATCGGCGTCGTGCCCTTCGGCGCCGAGCCGTTGGCCGCCGATCCCTGGGCCGCCGATCCCTGGGCCGCCGATCCCTGGGTCGCCGATCCCTGGGTCGCCGAGCCGTTGGCCGTGCTGCCCGCCGTGGCAGGAGCGATCGAGGACCCGATGCCTGAAGAGAGCACCACGGCCAGCAGCGCCGCCGACAACACGGCCAGGACCACTGGTGGCACGCGGCGGGGGAACCCCGACCCGGGCCGATCGCCGCCGCCGGGCAAGGAGCCGGCCGCAGTCGGCGCACCCGGCGCCGCGGTCCGCTGCGGTCCGCTGGAGCGAAGACCGGCCAGCCCGGTCACGACGAGCGAGCCGAGGGCGACGAAGGCTCCGAGCTCCACGATGCCTGCCACGAGGCCGGCGGTCGTCGGTTGCTCTTGGAAGCCGAACAGGCCGACCGCCCGGCTCAGGCCGTAGCCGGCGATCGTCCCGAGGGCGAAGAGCGCGGCGGCGGACCAGGCGAGCACGGCGGGCATCGTCCCGACCCGGGCACGGAGCCGGCCGGCGACCAGGACGGCCAGGCCCAGCGCGATCGCCGTCGCCGCCTGGAGGAGGAAGAGCACCCCGATGGCGGGGATCCGCTGGTAGCCCGTCAGGTAGAGGTCGAGATGGATGCCGGCGGAGGCGAAGAGCAGGCCGGCGCCGACCACGCCGAGTAGGACCGACCGCCACGACTGCTCTCTGGTCACGTCCATCTCCTGCTGTCCGGAGCCGCGGCGGGATCCGGATGCCGGCAACATCGAATCGAGCGCACCGTGGCGGCATGGTCGCCCGGTACACCGGAGCGGCCTGGCCGGCCAGGGGTGACGGGATGTCACCACGCCGTTAGCCTGGAACTGGACGGCCGTGGTCAACAGTGGGTGACACGAGTCCGCACGCCAGTACACGCCGAAACCAAGCGAGGAGCAACATGGCTGAAGCCGTCATTGTCGCCGCCGGACGCACGCCCATCGGACGGGCGATGAAGGGCTCCCTCGTCGACTGCCGCCCGGACGACCTGGCCGCCCACACGGTCAAGAAGGTGCTCGACAAGGTGCCGCAGGTCGAGCCGCACCACATCGAGGACCTGATCCTCGGGTGCGCCCAGCCGGCGGGCGAGGCCGGCTACAACCTCGCCCGCGTGGTGGCGGTGCTGTCGGGGCTCGACGACGTCCCGGGCGTGACCGTCAACCGGTACTGCTCCTCGTCGCTCCAGACGATCCGCATGGCGGCGCACGCCATCCGGGCGGGGGAGGGTGACGTGTTCGTCGCCGCCGGGGTGGAGACGGTGAGCCGGTACGGGCAGGGTGCCTCCGACATCGGCCCTCACAACCCCCGCTTCGCCGAGGCCGAGCACCGCACGGCGACACGTGCCCCGAAGGCCACCGAGCCCTGGGCACCCACCGGCGAGCTCCACGACATCTACATCGCCATGGGCCAGACGGCCGAGAACGTCGCCGAGCTCGAGAAGGTGAGCCGCCAGGACCAGGACGAGCTCGCGCTGCGGTCCCAGGCCCGGGCGGTGGCGTCGGCCGAGAACGGCTTCTTCGAGCGGGAGATCATCCCGGTGACGACGCCCGACGGCACGGTCGTCACCAAGGACGACGGCCCGCGGCCCAACACCACGATGGAAGGCCTCGCCCAGCTCGAGCCGGTGTTCCGCGAGGGCGGCACCGTCACCGCCGGCAACGCCTGCCCCCTCAACGACGGGGCGGCCGCCGTGGTCGTCATGAGCGACACCCGCGCCCGGGAGCTCGGTGTGCAACCCCTGGCCCGGATCGTGGCCAGCGGCGTGACCGCCCTCAACCCCGAGATCATGGGCCTGGGCCCGGTAGGGGCGATCCGCCAGACGCTGGAGCGGGCGGGGATGACGATCGGCGATGTCGACCTGGTCGAGATCAATGAGGCGTTCGCCGCCCAGGTGGTGCCGTCGGCCCGCCAGCTCGGCATCGACCTCGACAAGCTCAACGTCCACGGGGGGGCCATCGCCCTGGGCCACCCGTTCGGCCAGACCGGCGCCCGCATCATGACGACGCTCCTGAACGGGCTCGACGATGCCGACAAGACGATCGGCCTCGAGTCGATGTGCGTCGGTGGGGGCCAGGGCATGGCGATGATCGTGGAGCGGCTCAACTGAGGGAGCGCCGCTGGGCCATCGTCCGGCCATGGCTCGGCCGGGTCAACCCCCAAGGCTGTCCCGCAGCTCGGCCAGCGCGGCGCGCAGCGCCGCCGTCTCCTCCGCTAGCGCGCCGACGTCGGCTCGCAGCGCCAGCACTTCTTCCCGGAGGTCGGCAGGAACAGCCCGGACCGCCCCGTCGGCGGTCACCGCCTCGGCGCAGGGGCTCCCGCCGGGTGCCCCGACCGGCAGGTCCGCCATCAGGACGGCCCACCGCTCCTCTCGCTCCCCCGGCCGGCGCGGCTGGCGCTCGACCAGCGGCTCGGGCCGGTCGACCAGGAGGCCGAGGTCGTGCTCGACCGACCCCACTTCCGCCATCCGCTCGGCCCGGGACCGCAGCTCGGCCGCCGTCTGCGGGCCCCGCAGCAGCAGGACCGCCAGCAGCGCCAGCTGGGGCGGGTCCAGACCGAGGACCTCGTCGAGAACATGGCGGTGGCGGACGACGGACCGGCCGTGCGACGGGAGGACGAACCGCACCAGTCGCTGGTCCTTCAGCCGGTCGAGGGCGTCGGCGACCTCCTGCTCGGCGAGGGCGACGACAGGCTCTCGGTTCGACGACTGGTTGCAGGCGAGAACGAGGGCGTTGCGGGTCAGCGGGTACTGCTGGGGCGTCGTGAGCTGCTTCTCGATGAGGCAGCCCACCACCCTGCCCTCGGTGGCGTCCAGGTGCATCGGGACATGCTCGCACGGCGACGAGCGCCAGGAGCCCCCGGAGGCCGAACGGGCTCGTCGCGCAGAGCCGGCAATCGACGCAGGTGGTCCACGTCCTCGTTGTTGTCCACGTCCAAGTGGACCTACTTGCCGGTAACGGCCGCGTTGCCGGTGGTGGTGCCTGCCGTGGTTGCCGGAGTCGTCACCTTGAACGTCGGGGTTGTCGATGTCGCCGGGCTCGGAGCGTGCGGCGGTACTCCGCCGGTCCCGGTGGACGTCCGGTACGAGCCGGTCGCGCCCGTGCCGGCGGGGACCAGCCCGCCGGGAGATCCCTGGACCGTCTTGTTGACCCAGGCAGGCGTGTTCTTGCTGTAGATGTTGTCGGGGCGCACAGCCGCCGCGTCACGGCCACAGCGGCACGGGTATTGGCGTCAGGGGCGCTGCAGGCGCGCGCCGAGCTCGGCCGCAACCGGCACCGGGCCCGGGTCGATGCCCTCCCGGGCCGCAAGGTGGAGCGAGACCACGTCCCCGACGAGGGCGAGATCGAACAGCCGGGCGCAGTCGTCCGGCGCCTCGGTCCACACCTCGACCACGCCCGCCACCACCTCGGCCAGCAACTCGCCGACGGCGGTGGCCCGCCGCGCCACCTCGGGCTGCTCGCCGCGGTGGCGGAGCGCCACCACGGTGAGCAGCTGGCGGGTCACGTCGCCGTGCTGCCCCCATCCGGCGAGCTCGTCGTGGCACAGCTCCGGTTGGGCGGACCAGAACGCCGGTGCCTTGGCGTTCTGGTTGACCTGGGCCTTCCATCGCCGGGCCGCGACGGCGACGGCACCCGCCGCGCCGTGGACCAGCGGGAAGGTCCGGCCGATCCGGCGCGCCACGTCGTCGGCCACGCTGCCGGGTCGCACGAGCTGGTCGCGCCGTCGCGCCACGACCTCGACGGTGTCGGCCACCCGGGCCGCCGCGCCGGGGAGGAGCCCCAGCCGCTCGAGCAGTACGAGGGGGGACACCACCAGGGCTCCGAGGGCCGCCCTGGCCTGGGGGACGGCGGTGAGCACCGGCACGAGCGGCGAGCCCGCCGCCTCGGCCGCCCGGGCCAGGGGGCCGCCGCCGGCGACGGTGAGGAC
>JBOGGF010000509.1:0-4641 GCA_050743965.1 Acidimicrobiales bacterium | reverse complement strand
CCGCCGACCATGAGCCGGCAGCCGGCGAGGACAACCGCGACGGCAACGGCGACGACAACGGCAACGTAGGGCGGTCGGCCGGCGCCGGCGGGGCGACCTGGGGGCCCGGTGGATGGCGACCGGCCGCCGCCGAGGCGTCGCCGAACGTGGGGGTGGTGCTCCATCGATACGCCAGTGCGATCGACGTGCTGGCCGGTGCGCTCGAGGGCTGGTCAGTCGCTGCCGCGGTAGCCGCGGAGCGACCGGCACCGCCGGCAGGACAGCAGTTCCGTCCTGCCGTCACCCTGCGGGCGGGTTGGCTCCCGGGCACGGCCGACGTGAGCGCCGAGGCGTCGCGCGGCCCGGGCAAGCGGGTCCATCTCGCACCCTACGTGCGGACCACCGCGCAGATGACCGTGGCCGTGAGCGTGGCCATCGTCGCCGGCAACGCCCTCGACGCCCAGCGCTTCTACTGGGCCGTAGTGGCCGCGCTGCTCACCCTCGTGGGCACGAACACCGTCGCCGAGCAGCTCCGCAAGGCCACCTACCGGGTGGTCGGCACGCTCGTGGGCGTGGTCGCCGGCACGGCATTGGTCGACGCGGTCGGCACCCGCAGTATCTGGTCGCTCGTCGTCGTCGTAACGTCGATCTGGATCGGCATGTACCTGTTCCGGGTCAACTACGCCTTCATGGCCATGGCCATCACCGTCTCGCTGTCGCAGGCCTATCTGTCCCTCGGCGAGTTCTCCGGCGGCCTACTGGGGGAACGGCTGGCCGAGACCGCCGTGGGTGCGGGAGCAGCCATGGTGACCGTCCTGGTCGTCGTGCCCCTCCGCACGCGCCGGGTGCTCGACGTCGCCGCTGCCGACCTGGTCGACTCGCTGGCGGGCCTGGCCAATGCCGCTGCGGCCTGCATCCATCCCGACGACTCCCTGGGGATGGCACCGGTCGGGCCCACCACGCCGACCGACCTTCGGGCGGCCGGCCGGGACGTCGACGCCGCGTACCAGGCCCTCGTGGCGACGGCCGAACCACTGCGGCTGGTTTCGTGGGCCGACTCCCAGGACCGGGTCGCCCGGCTGGTGGCGGCGGCCACCGCGGCCCGCAACTACGGAAGGAACCTCGCCTTCGACTCGGTGGACGCCGGCCCAGAAGGCGTCGACGCCCGCACCCTGTCGGCGGCGCGTCAGGTCCTCGCCGCCTCGGCCGCCTCGCTGGCGGCCCGGCTCCGGTCCTCGGGGAACCAAACCGCCTTCACTCGGGCCGGCGCGTTGTTCGGCGCCGTCGAGTGCGCGCTCGTCACGCCCACCGGCCAGCCCTCGCCCACCGTGCTGGTGCTGCGGGACCTGGGCCTGCTCGACGCCACGCTGGCCGCCCTGGCACGCGGGGCCGGGATGTCGGTCCGCTCGCTCGACCAGGAACCTGGCGGGGGCGGCGGCACCGCGCGGGTGGGGACAGCAGCGAGCGGCAATGGCCGCGCCGAGGCCACCCGACCGACACCGGGTAAGTCAGGGGCATGAGCTGGTGGCCGATATCCGGACGGTGGCGCGTCCCGTCGATGCTCACCGCCGCCCTGCTGGTGCTCCTCGCCATGGCGCTGGGCGCGCTCGCTGCCTACACGGCCTACTCGGCGACGGCCACAACGGTCCCCGGCGGCGTCACACACGGCCACGACCGGACCTCGGGCACATCGGGCGTCAGGGGCAGCGGCGTCAGGGGCAGCGGCGGCGGATCTGCCGCCGGGACGCCAAGCACGTCGAGCACGCCGGGGACGACCGGATCGGCGACGACAACGGCCTCGTGGACCGTCTACGGCGGCGCACCCGACGGGCGCGGGGTGTCGGGCGCCTCGGTGCGGCTCTCGTCGCCCCGGCGCGCCTGGCGGTCACCCGCACTGGACGGCCAGATCTTCGGCCAGCCGCTGGTGGTGGGGAGCAGGGTGGTCGTGGCCACCGAGAACGACACCGTCTACGCCATGGCGGCCCACGACGGCTCGGTCCTGTGGTCCAGGCACGTCGGCTCCCCCGTCGCCGCCGGGACGCTGCCCTGCGGCGACATCTCGCCGACCGTGGGCATCACGGGAACCCCGGTGGTCGACGCGTCGCGGGGCGAGGTCTTCGTCGTGGCCGACGAACGGTCCGGCAGGGGCTCGGCGCACCACCTGGTCGGCCTCGACCTCGCCAGCGGCGCCGTCCGCCTCGACCAACCGGTCGACCCGCCGGGGGCGAGCCCTGCCGACCTGCTGCAGCGGACGGGCCTGGCGCTCGACCGTGGCAACGTCGTCTTCGGCTACGGCGGGAACTACGGCGACTGCGGCACGTACCACGGGTGGGTGGTCGCCGTCCCCGAGGGCGGGGGGACCCCGGCGCGCTTCGAGGTCGACGCCCGGGCCGGCGATCACCAGGGGGCGATCTGGATGGGTGGCGCGGCGCCCGAGATCGATCCTGCCGGCAACGTCTGGGTGGCGGCGGGGAACGGCTCGGTGACGTCGGCCTCGGGCCGTTACGGCGGCGGCGACTCGGTCGACGAGTTGTCCCCGGGCCTCCGGTTGGAGCACTTCTTCGCCCCGTCGAACTGGCGGACCGACAACGCCGACGACCACGATCTGGGCTCCACCGCCCCAGCCCTGCTCGCCGACGGCGACGTCTTCCAGGTCGGCAAGGCGCAGACGGGCTACCTGTTGCGCGCCTCCCACCTCGGCGGGATCGGCGGGCAGCGGGCGTCGGCCCACGTGTGCACGGCCGACGCCGACGGCGGCGACGCGGTGCGGGGGAAGACGGTCTACGTCGGGTGCCGCAGCGGGGTCGAGGCCGTGCACACCGGCGCCCGCACTTTGTCGGTGCGCTGGACGGCAACGTCGGCCGCCACCGGGCCACCGATCGTCGCCGGCGGGCTGATCTGGTCGATCGGCGGTGGTTCCCTGTACGGGCTGTCGCCGCGCACCGGTGCCGCCCAGGTCCGCCTCTCCGTGGGGAGCGAGGCCGACCACTTCGCCGTGCCGTCGGTCGGCGGCGGGCTGTTGCTGGCGCCCGGCGCCGGCGGCGACCGGGTGCTCGCCTACGCCGGCTCGGATGGCGTCCCGGCGGCGCAAGGAGGGAGGTCGTCGACCACCTCGTCCTGACGGCGACGCACCACCCGGGGGCGGTGGTTATGGTCCGTCCATGAGCCAGTCCCCGGGGTCGGGCGGCCCGCCCCTGCCCCCGCCGTCGCCCGTCGAGCAGCACGTCCGTGGCGGGGAGCGGGTCCTGTGGGAGGGTAGTCCCGACCCGGGGGTGGTCTTCGCCCGCCAGGACGCCTTCCTCGTTCCATTCTCGCTCCTGTGGGGGGCGTTCGCCGCCATCTGGGAGGTCTCGGCGATCACGTCGGGCACAGCGGCCGGGGCCGCCTTCGGCGCACCGCTGGCGGCGTTCGGGGCGTACATCGTCGCCGGACGGTTCGTCTACAAGTGGCACGACCGGCGCCGCACCCGCTACGCCGTGACCGACCAGCGGGCGATCGTCCTTCGACGGAGCGGGCGTCAGGTGCTCACTGCCCCGGTGGCGGGGCCGATGGCGGTGATCCGGCGGCGGGACGGCCGGCACGGGTCGGTCGTCTGGGCGGTGCTCGGGCTGCCGCCGCACCGTCGGGGCCTCACATTCAGCGGCGGCAACGCCACGATGTTGCGCGGCACCGGCTGGCCGGTCCCCGGCGGGGCGGTGGTGAGCCAGGTGGCGTTCTTCGACGTGGACGGGTTCGACGCCCTCCTGGCCGCGGTGTCCCGGGCCCGTCAGGCGGCGGGCGCGACCGAACCGCCGAGGACACTGGCACCGTCCGGCCCGGCGCGGGGCGACCACCCCTACGGTACCCACCCGTACCGTGGCCAGCCACTGGGTGGGCCGCCTCCGGTGCCCCCGCCCCCGGCTCCCGCGCCGCGCCGGCCCCCTGCACCACCCGCCGGCTGGTACCCGGACCCCGACCCGGCGGCACCGGTCGGCGAGCGGTGGTGGGACGGCGTCGGTTGGACGGACCACGTCCGGTCGCCCGGGCCGCCACGGTAGGTCCGGCCGGATCGTTGCGCCCCACGCGGACCGCCGGTAGCGTCGGCGCGACAGAGAGGGGTGACGATGTCGCTCACGACGACAGGGCCACAGCAACCGGGCCAGCCGGCGACCGCCCGGCGCGGGCCGGGCGTGCTGGCGGGAGGCCTGGCGAGCGGCGCCGGTGCGGGACAGCTCGGCACTGTCCCGGCCACTGTGGGCGCGAGGCAGATCCCGACATTCCAGGTGGTCCCGGTGCGGGCGGTCCCCGTTGCGCTCGGGGTCCTCGCCCTGCTCGTGGTCGCGATCGCCGGTAATTGGCTGTGGCCGCTCGTCTTCTTCCACGTCGCCGGTGGCGCCCTCTGGACGGGCATCGACCTGTTCGTCGGGTTCATCGTCGGTCCGATCATCGGCCGCCTGTCGATCCCTGCCCGGGTCGAGTTCACCAAGCGGTTCATGCCGAAGATGGTCCTTCTCATGCCGACCTTGGTGACGATGACTTTGGCCGCGGGCTGGCAGGTCGCCCGGCACGAGGGCAACCTCGCCGCCGCCTACCCCCACCACGGCTGGGTCGTCGCCTCCTTCGTCGTCGTCGGCGTCATGTCGGTGGTGGCGCTCGGCCTGCTCGAGCCGGCCAACCTTGCGG
>JBOGGF010000508.1:0-2286 GCA_050743965.1 Acidimicrobiales bacterium | reverse complement strand
GTTGTCGATTGTGTTATTGGTGACCGCGTAGTCATTCCCGCTCACCACGATTCCACCAGTCATCTGTGCGTTACCGTTGCTATCCGACAAGCTTGTGTGCTGATAGACATCGGCGACCGTCAAATTTTCGATCGTGCAGCCATTGCACGCGGCAGCATCGACCCCGTTGCCTGCCTGCTGATTGGCCAGTCCCGAACCGTTTGCCGTCGCCTGAATCAACCCGTCGGACCCGCCATCGAGCGTCAGGTACGACTGGTCATTGGTGTTGAAGCACCCACTCGGCGCACAATACGGCTCGCTAATTGACGCCTCCGGTTCCCAATGGACCGTGATCGGATCCCCGTTGGATCCCGACCCCTGAGCCGTAAGTGGTTGAGTGATCGCGCCACACAGCCATACCGTCACCCCCGGGCCGATCTGATCTGCGGCCGTTCCCCAGCTTCCAGACTGATCGAACCAGCTTGCCGCGTGCGCGTTGGCACAGTTCGAGCCATCGTTCGACCCCGCGGCGGACTGCGCGACGAACAGCTGCGGGCCGGCCGGAGGCAGTGTGACGACTGCGGTTGGCGTGGAAGCTTCGGCGTTGCTGCCGGCGGCGTTGCTGGCCGTGACAACGACGTCCACCTCGTAGCCGGCGTCGCCAGCCGTGAGGGCATAGGTGTTGCTCGTCGCGTTGGCGATCTGCGCGCATGCCGATCCTCCAGAGTTGCAGTCTCTCCACTGGTACCCGTAACGGGTGGGAGGGTTTGTCCAAGACCCTGGCTGGGCCGTCAGCCTCACGCCCACCTGAGGCGTTCCGCTGATCGTGGGAGGCGCGGTGTTCGTCGGTGGTGCCTGGGGCGGAGGAGTTGCCGAGACGACCGCTGTGGCCACGGAACTGGCGCTCTGTACCCCGCCGGCGGTGAGCGCCGTCACGATGACACGGACCGTGTGCCCGACATCGGCGGCGCTGACGGTGTAGCGGCTGTCGATCGCTGCCAGGACGGACGCGCAATTGTCTCCGGCGCCGTCGCAATCCTGCCACTGGTAGGCATACGCGATCGGCTGGCCGCTCCAGCCTCCGGTGGTGCTCGTCAACTGCTGCCCCACCACTGGGGTGCCGGTGATTGCCGGCGGCTCGAGGTTCGCTGGTGGTGCGGGGAGACCGATCGACGGGCCTTGCGTGGTGCCGGTCTGGCCCCCGCTGGCGATTGGGCTCGAGGCAGGGCTGTCTGAGCTGCCCGACGCGCCTCCGCGATCCGGTGCCGTCGGCGGGTTCGAGCCGGCGGATGCGACACGAGCCGGTGGGCCGGGCGAGCGGGGAGTGACGACGGCGTATAGGGCCACAGCGCCTGCCTGTCCAAGCTGTGCGCCGGCCCAGGACGCGGGCAGGGCGGAACGCCTCCTTGGGCCGGCTTCGGTCGCGTACCCGCCTCGCCTGCGCTCGCGCAGCGTCAGCCGGCCGCCGCGGGGAAGCAACGCGAGCCAGTATGTGGCGCCAGCCTTCACCGCTGCGCGCCCGATCCTGACCCGGTTCCATGCGCCTCTGCGCAGGCGCGTAACGGCGCCGGACGCGAGGCGTGCGTGTGGACTGCACCGCGCACTCGAGTACAGGGCTGCCGATAGGCCGCGGGCGGCGCTGTCCGATCCGACGAACACTTCGATCGCCGAGACGGTTCCGCTCTGGCCGCTGCGGAACGCGAATGCCCGCATCTCGCCGGACCTCGCATACGCGTGTGACCGCCCAACTGCGGACTCGCCCAGGAGCGAAGCCTTCCTGCCATGCCGCGTCCGCGCAACGTCCGCGGCCACCGCACTGTCGCATGTCGCTGAGTGCCGACCGTCCCGCGAGGCGTGCGCCGAGCGCCACACTCGGGCATAGCTGGCGATGCTCCCGTCAGGTGCGGGCGAAAGCATCGATGCCCGCGCGCTGGCACTGGTGCCCATCAGCAGAACGAGGGCTAGGCAGATACGCCGCATGAGATCCTCCGGTCTGAGACTCAGGCGTTTGGGATCGACGCCGCTCGACGCCTTCCGTAAGCGTTTCGGTGGCCGTCTGGACAAAGCGTCGAGCGACGAAGACGCCCGGATACGGCCTCAACGCGAGGTCTGCGACTGTTCGAGGGACCGGCGATGGCCGGGTGATCGGCCCTTGTACCTGGACCTTTAGCGGTGCGCGGCCCTCGTCGTTGAAGGCGCGGACCTGGTCGATCGGGTGGGCTCGACCTAGCCGTTGGTAGAAGCGGTGCCGCGTGACCCGTCGGTCGTGGTACCGTGCGCGCACGCAGTCTTGGGACAGTCCGGGAC
>JBOGGF010000507.1:0-2003 GCA_050743965.1 Acidimicrobiales bacterium | reverse complement strand
CCGGCCGCGGCGAGCCGTCAGGAGCCGCCGGCGGCGTGCGGGGCGCGCGGGCTGGCCGGCGGCGGTGCGTACTGGATGAGGGTCATCGGCTCGTAGTACCTCTTTGGATCTGCCGCCACCCACTCGTGGGCGCCGTAGCCGGGGGTGGTGGAAAGGTCCGCCCCGAGCAGCCCGCACTTCACCCCGTAGCCCTGGTAGCCCGGCGCCGAGACGATCCAGACGTCGTGGGACGAACCGGCCAGCGCCTCGAGCCGCCGGGCGAAGGTCGCCGGGTCGGAGCGCTCGGCCACGTGCTGGTAGTCGACCCAGTCCACATAGGCCGGGCCGCTTCCCCTGGGATAGGTCAGCGCCGTATAGCGACCGTGCGGCACCAGCCGGTACACGGCCGGCCCCAACTGGTCGGGACAGAACGCGACCACGTCGCCGGCTCGGGCGTGGGCGGCGAGGGCGGACGCCACCGACGGTGCTTGGGTGCGCTGGGTCCAGACGTTCTGGACCGAGACGGCGAGCCCGGCGCCGACGATGACCAGTACGACCGCCGCCCGGAGCTTGGCGTCCGCCAGGGTCAAGCAGCCGTAAGCCACGAGGAGGATGAGCGGCACGAACACCACCGATGCGTACCGGGGCGAGAAGGCGCTGCCGCTCAGGATCCCCCCGGTGACGGCCGCCACCAGAGTGCACGCCACGACGAAGGCAGGGCCCCGGCCGCGACCCCGGGTCCGCACGTCGAGGTCGATGTGCCAGCGGTCGCGCGCCGTGCCGAACAGCGCCAGCCCGGCCAGGACGAAGTAGAGGATCGCGAGCAGCCGCCCCTGGGACGAGCCGGCAGTCGACAGCGTCGCCTGGTTGTCGGTGAAGCCGGTGACGGCATTGATGATGGCGCCGAAGTTGGGCGGCTTCGCCCACGGGGTCCCGGTGTGGGCCGCCTGGAACAGGAAGGTCGGCACCCACGGGGCGAAGGCCAGGCACCCCACGATCGTCGCCCCGAGGAGCCAGCGCGCCGGGACCCGCCACGGCGGCCGACCGCGCCGGGCCTGGAACAGGAGCCACAGGCCGAACGCGGCCACCAGGTAGAGGGCCCAGTACTGCGAGTACAGCAGGGCAGCCACGGACACGGCCACCGCCACCAGGTTGCCGGGCCGCGGCTGACGGAGCGCCCGGTCCACGGCGACGAACCCACACCCCGTCAGAAGCATCACGAGCGCGTACATCCGCGCCTCGGTGGCGTAGTACACGGAGAAGGGCGCGGTGGCCAGCACCGCCACCACGATCCATGCCACAGTGCGCCCGGCGAAGCGACGGGCGCCGAGCCATGCCACGGGCAGCGTGGCCACCGAGAGCACGCCCGACAGCGAACGGACGGCCGTCGGGGCCGTGCCGAAGGCGCCCATCCAGAAGTGCAGCAGCACGTAATAGAGCGGCGGGGCGCCGTCCCGGCTGAGGTAGGCGGGCAGCTCGTGGAGGGGCAGGCGGGCGATGTCGACCGTGAGGGCCTCGTCCAGCCACATGGCCGAATGCGTCCAGAAGCGCAGGACGAGGCCGGAGACCAGGGCGAGCCCCACCACGACCTGCGCCGCCCGGAGCCACGTGCCGTGCAGCTGTCCCGACCAGCCGGCCGGGACGTCGCCGGGTTCGAGCCCGCTCGCCCGCGGCGCCCCGGAACCACCCACCGAGGCGGGGTCGCGGGGCGCGTCGGGGTGGGGCAGTTCGGTCGGGACCGCGCCGGCCGGCCGGGTCAGGTCGTCGACCGTGCCGTCCACGGGTTCGCATGGTAGGCGCGGCCAACTCCTCCCCGACCGCGCGCCGGCGCCATGCCGTCGGAGGAGCGGATGGCCTCCCGACGGCCTCCCCCATGCGCGCGTCGGGCCGTGGGGCGGCTACGCGCCCGCGAGGTCGTCGTCCGGCGCGGCACCGGTGCCGGGGTCCTCAACGGCCCCTTCCGGTGTCCCGTCGGCTCCGGTTGCCGGCTGCGGCTCGGCGGCGGCGGCGGCACCCGGCTGCGG
>JBOGGF010000506.1:0-7112 GCA_050743965.1 Acidimicrobiales bacterium | reverse complement strand
CAGTCCCAGAACCCGGTCCGGTGGAACCGGTCGTCCAGGACGAGCGCCGACCCGGCGACCAGGGCCGCCAGCAACCCCACCACCTCGGCGTTCACGTGGAAGAGGGGCAACGGGCAGAAGCCCCGGTCGGCGGCGGACAGCCGATGGTGGCCGGCGACGGCGCCGGCCGTGTGCAGGAGCTGGTCGTCGGACAGGCGGATGCGCTTGGGCGTCCCCGTCGTGCCCGAGGTGGCGAGCAGGAGCCCGCCGGACCCCACCTCGGACCGGGTACCCCCGGCGCGGCCCACCGCTCCGCCGGGCAGGTCGAACATCCCCGGTGGCAGCACGACCCAGTCGGCGCCGGCCTCGGCCGGGCAGGGGCGGTCGGCGAAGACCACGGCGACACCGAGCCGGGCGCACGCCGCGACCAGCTCGGCGTCGGGGGCCCCGGGGTCGAGCGGGGCGACGACACGCTCGGCCGCGATGACGCCGAGGAAGACGACGGCGAAGTCGAGCGGGTCCGAAGCCGCCAAGCCCACGACGGCGCCCGGAGGCACCTGCAGGTCGTCGAGCAGCGACGCCCAGCGGTCGGTCGCCTGACAGGTGTCGGCGAACGTCAGGCAGCGCCCGCTGCGGGCGTGCTCGAGGTACGGGTGGTGGGGCGCCGTCATGGACCGCGTCCACAGGAGGGACGCCAGCGGTGACTTCGTCGGAGCGAATGCCGCCTGCATCGTCAGTACATCATCCTCGGGTCGCGGTAGCACTTGAACTCGAGCAGGTTCCGGGAAGGGTCCTTGAGCACGAACGTGCGGTGCACCTCGGCCAGCCCGTCGAAGCGGGTCGCGATGTCCTGGAAGAAGGGCACCTTGCGCAGTACGGCCAGATCGTAGAGGGCGTCGAAGTCCTCGGGCCGCCGGAAGGTGACGCCGAAGTGCCGCGGGTACAGCAGCAGCTCGTCGTCGCCGGGCTGCAACGACAGATCGGAGAGGTGGCACACCAGCTGGTCGCCGAAGAAGTCGACCGTGATGCGGTCGGCGTAGGTGCGAGCCAGCTTGCAACCGAGCTGTGTGACGTAGAAGTGGCGGGCCTCGTCCAGGTCGCCGGCGGGGATCGCCAGGTGGAAGACGTCCAAGCCGTCCCTCATCGGGCCATCTCCACCCGCACCACTTCGTCCAGTTCGAGCAGGGTGTCGGCCCGCAGCCCGAGCCGGAGGGTCTCGAGGGCGATGACGCTTGCCGGCGAGACGTTGCCGATGTTGGCGTCCGGCCCGAGGCGTCGGACGAAGTGCGCCTGCAGCTCCGTCGTCGGCGCCTCGAAGAGGAGCCGGTCGACCGGAAGCTCGGCGATCAGGTCCTCCACCAGGCCGAAGCGCAGCCGCCCGTCGGGCCGGCAGATTCCCGAGCTGCCGCTCTCTCGGGCCTCGAGGGTGACCAGCGTGGCCCCGGCCTCGAGGTCCTCCACCACGTACTCGGCCCATCGACGGGGGCTGAGCTGCTCGGACCGGTCGGCGTCCTTGAAGCCCACCTCGGAGATGACGACGAACTCGTCGGCCAGCTTGCGCACGTAGCCGGCCTTCTCCGCGTTGGTGAGGTCGATCGTGCCGTTGGACACCTCGACGTAGCGGCACGACAGGTGGTGACAGAGGTCCCGGAAGCTGTCGAAGCGGTCCTGGAGGACGTGCTTCTCGAACAGCGTGCCCCCGAGGTAGTAGTCGATCCCGTGCTCGGCGAGGAGGGAGACTTTGGCGTCCAGCTCGGCGGACACCACTGCGGTGCCCCAGCCGAACTTGACCAGATCGAGGTACTCCCCGGCGCTGGCGACCACGTCTCGCAACGCGCCCAGCGGCAGACCGCCGTCGACCACCATGGTCAGGCCGACATCGCGGGGCTTCGCCGCCCGCGGGGGCAGCGTCAGTGCCGTCTTGTTCATCGCTGTGCCTCCACTTCTCGTACTGGACCTGGTCGCGCTGCTCGTGCCACTGCGCTCGGCATTGCCCACCACTGGACCCGCCCGTTGGCCACCGGTCCCCAGGGCATCTCCTCGGGCGCGGTACCGGCCGTCCAGGCGAACAGCACGCGGACGACCCCGCCGTGCGTGACGACCAGTGGCTCGGTCTCCTCGGCCAGTTCGGTCATGCAGGCCGTCACCCGCCGGTACAGCTCGGCGACCGACTCGCCGCCGGGTGGCGCCGCGTCCGAGTCGACCACGCGGCCGGCGCGGGTGCCCGACGACTCCGGGTCCAGCAGCGCCGCGGGCCGGCCCTCCGCCACTCCCAGGGCCCGCTCCCGCAGGCGCTTGTCGGTGCGCACCGGCAGCCCCAGCGCCCGGGCGATGGGCTCCGCCGTCTGCAGCGCACGCTCGAGATCGCTGGCGATCACGGCGCTGACCGGTGCTCCTGCGATGAGGCGGGCGGCCGCCCTGGCCTGGTGCCGCCCCCGACGGCTGAGCACCGGACCCGGGGCCTGACCTTGGACCAGATCACGGGCGTTCCAGGTGCTCTCCCCGTGACGGACGATCCACATGAGCTCCAGCATTCCCGGACCTCATGTGCCCGACATGAGAGTCACGTGGGTGCAGGCTGAGCGTTACCGAAAAGTTTCATGAAAAACGGGAATGTCATGCACTTTCGTGCGCAGGCGTAGGCGGAGGCGCCCGGAGGCGGTGGCCCCGGGGTGCGGCGCTGCGCCACGACCCCCGGGGCGCTGCCGCCCGAGGAACCCCCGATCCTGACGCTTGCCCGGGCGTCGACCGGGGCCGACGATAGCCGCTGGTCAGGCCGGCGACAACCCGGCGAAGAGGTCGTCCTCGGGGAGCGGGGCCCCGGTGCGGTCGCGCACCCGCACGAACATCTCGTGCCCGAACAGCTCAGAGAACACGTCCCGGCCCAGCTGGAGGAAGAAGATGTTCTCCGCCTGGCTGGCGTGGGCGGCGAGGCTGTCGTACTTGCGACCGGCGACGGAGGTGCAGTCGATGACGGCGCCGATCTCCTCGTCGGGCGTGCCGATCTCGGGCTGGTCCTCGATGGCCGCCGGTGGCTCGATCCCGTGCTCGGCCAGCAGGTCGGCGAAGCCGGCGATCTGCGAGCGCGGGACGGCCGTGTAATAGACCTTGTCGACGACGTCGGTGGCGCCCACCGCCGCCATCGTGGCCCGGTGCGTCTGGATGTGGTCCGGATGGCCGTAGAAGCCGCTCTCGTCGTAGGTGACGACCACTTGGGGCCGGTACCGTGCCAGCAGGGGCGCCAACCTGGCCGCCGCCTCGTCCACGGGCGTGTGCCAGAAGGCCTCGGGTGCGTCGTTGGAGGGCCAGCCCATCATCCCCGAGTCGTGGTACCCCAGGATCTCGAGGTGCTGGACGCCCAGCACCCGGCAGCTGTGCTCGAGCTCTCGCCGGCGGAGGGCCACGACCTCCGCCTGGTCGTGTCCCGGCTCGCCCGGCTTGATGCCACCCGGCGCGTCCCCCAGCTCGCCGTTGGTGCAGGTGACCAGCACGGTGCGGATGCCGCGGTCGGCGGCCAGGGCGAGGATCCCGCCGGTGCCGATCGCTTCATCGTCGGGGTGGGCGTGGACCGCCATCAGGGTGAAGGGCACCCGGCCAGCGTAGGGCCGGGTCGCTAGCCCGCTGACCAGGGCAGGCCGTGGGCCTCGGCGACGGGCCGGAGGACCACCTCGCCCTCCGAGACGTTCACGCCGGCAGCGAGAGCTGGATCGAGGTCGATCGCCTCGCGCCAGCCGTGGTCGGCGATCGCCAGCACGTACGGCAGGGTGGCGTTGACGAGGGCATGGGTCGAGGTGTGCGGCACCGCGCCGGGCATGTTGGCGACGCAATAGAAGATGGAGCCGTGCACGTCGAAGGTCGGGTGCGAGTGGGTGGTCGGACGCGTCGACTCGAAGCACCCCCCCTGGTCGACGGAGAGGTCGACCAGCACGGCGCCGGCGCCCATGCGGGCCACAAGGTCGTCGGAGACGAGCCGGGGCGCCCGGGCACCCACGACGAGCACGGCGCCGATCACCACGTCGGCGTCGAGGCACCGCTCCTCGACGGTGTGGGCCGTGGACGCCACCGTGTCGAGCGCGCCCTGAAAGTGATGGTCGGCCCGGCGGAGCCGGTCGAGGTCACGATCGAGGAGGGTCACGTCGGCATGGAGCCCGACGGCGATCGTCGCCGCCGCCATGCCGGCCACCCCGGCCCCGATGATGACCACCCGGGCACACGGCACGCCCGGGACACCGCAGACGAGGGACCCTCGCCGGCCGTCCGGGCGCATCAGGTGGTGCGCCGCCACGAGTGGAGCCATCCTGCCGGCCACCTCGCTCATCGGGGTGAGAAGCGGGAGCGACCCGTCGGGCAGGCGCACCGTCTCGTACCCGATGGCGGTGTTGCCGGCGATGACGAGGGCCTCGGTGCACTCTCGGTCGGCGGCGAGATGGAGGTACGTGAAGAGGACCTGGCCCGATCGCAGACGGAGCCAGTCGTGCTCCTCGGGCACCGGCTCCTTGACCCCGAGCACGAGGTCAGCCGCGCCCCAGATCTCGGCCGGGTCTCCCTCGATCGTCGCCCCGGCGGCGGCGAACCGGCCGTCGGGGATCGACGAGCCCTCGCCGGCCCCACGCTCGACGAGGACCGTGTGCCCGTGCCCGACCAGCTCGCGGGTGGCCGCCGGGGTCAGGGCGACCCGGTACTCGTCCACCTTCCGCTCCCGCGGGACCCCGACGATCACGGCCGCTGCCGCCTGCGTTCGACGTCCCTGGTGGGACAGTATCGAGGACGCCCGCCGGGGAGAGACCAGAAGTTCACATGAACCATCTTGACGGCACGGGCCACGCCCCGCATGGTGTCAGCCACACCGACGGAGGGAGCATCGTCGCAACCGCGATCGAGACGTCGTCCCCGACGGGCATGGCGCTGCCGGAGGCGGACAGGCCGTTCCGAGTAGAGCAGCACGGGATCGACTTCATCCCGCTCTCGGAGCGGTGGGCGCGCCCACGCGACTTGGGCAGCATGTGGGCGGGCGCCAGCGTGCAGATCGAGTACTTCTTCTACGGCGCCATCCTGATGACGTTCGGGTTCACCTTCGCCCAGGCCGTCAGCCTCATCGTCATCGGCAACGTCTCCTACTTCCTCCTCGGCCTCTGCAGCCTCCAGGGGCCGCAGGCGGGCACCACCGCCTTCGCCATCAACCGCGCCAGCTACGGAACGAACGGTTCCCGGGGCATCGCCTTCTTCAACTGGTTCACCCAGATCGGCTTCGAGGTCGAAGGTCTCATCCTCATCGTCGGCGCCGGGCTCGTCCTGGGCATCAAAGCGGGCATCGCCCCGACCACCACGCAGAAAGCCCTCTTCGTCGTCGGCGCCGTCCTCATCCAGGGCGTGCTGCCCGTCCTCGGCCACGCGACCATCGTCAAGACCCTGCGTTACCTGGCCGTCCCCTTCATGGTCCTCTTCGCCGTCGTGCTCGGCTTCGCCCTGCCGCACGCCACCGTCCACGGGGTCGCCGACGGCGCCGACTGGCAGACCTACCTCGAGGGTCTGGCCTTCACCATCACCCTGAGCGGGCTCGGCTGGACCGAGAACGGCAACGACTACAGCCGGTACTGCCGGCCGGACGCCTCGAAGCGGTCGATCATGAGCTGGGTGTTCGTCGGCACGGCGCTGCCCGAGATCTTGATCATGTTGCTCGGTGCGGCCGTCGGGACCTTTCTCACCAACGTCGGCAAGACAGCCAACGCCTTCCTCCCCTTCGCCCACCAGAGCGCCTTCCCCTCGTGGTTCGTCGTGGTGTTCCTCGTCTTCGCCATATTGCAGCTGTTCGCCATCAACAGCCTCGACATGTACTCCTCGGGGGTGACCCTCCAGGCGATGGGTGTCCGGGTGAAGCGCTATACGGCCGTGGTGATCGACTGTGTCATCGCCCTCGGCGTCGCCCTGTACGCCATCTTCGACTCGTCCTTCGGCACGTACATGAAGGACTTCGTCGACGTGGTGATCGTCTGGATCGCCCCGTGGTGCGCCATCTTTCTCGTCGACTGGACCATGCGCCGCTTCCGCTACGTCCCGACCGAGCTCCAGCGCACGGACCGGGATGGCCTCTACTACGGCGTCACCGGCGTCTCGTGGCCGGCAGTGGTCGCACAGGTCGTGGGCATGTACGCCGCCCTCTCAGCTCTGTCGGCCACGTTCTCCCTCCCCACCTGGTTGAACCCGATCACCTACTACACCCACGACAAGGCCGGGTACGGCGCCGACTTCAGCGTGTACCTGGGCATGGGAGCGGGCGGCCTGCTCTACCTGGTCCTGGCGTGGGCGTCGGTCAAGCGTCAGCGCGCCCGCGAGGACGAGCTCCTCGCGCGGCGCTAGCCCCACTCCTCGGTCATCGAGCCGTCCCCGGCCACCCGGAAGAGCGGGATCGAGCCCAGGACCTGCACCAGCCGGGTGTCGTCGTCGCCGAGCGTGTCGCGCCACTGCCGGCCCTCGGTCAGGAACGCGCCGACCACGACCGGGTCGCCGCCCACCCGGCGCAGCAGGTTGAGCGCCGCTTGGAGGGAGCCGCCGGTCGAGATGACGTCGTCGACGACCGCCACCCGCCGCCCCCGGACCGAGCCGACGCGGGCCGGATCCAACCGGAGGGTCTGGTCGCTCCCGGTCGTGATCGAGCGGACCGGCTCGACGTGAGTCTCGCCCAGGTGGATCTTCGGCGTCTTGTGCAGGATGACGTAGTCGTCGAGGTCCAGCGCCCGGGTCACCTCGATCGCCAGCGGGATCCCCATGGTGGCGACCGACACCACCACCTCGGGCCGGGCCGGCGCCAGCAGGTCGGCCAGCTCCCGGCCGGCGCGCTCGGAGAAGGCCACGCCGTGGTCGACGCAGATGAGCAGGGCGATGGCGAGGTCGGGTGCGATCTGCACCATCGGCAATTCTGCAGTCTGCGAGCCGACGGTGGCTTTGTAGGTGCGCTCGCCCACGATGGCCAGACTCTCGCGGGAGAGCAGCCGTGGGCGCAAATGAGGCCGCCGCCGGGAAGTGGCCGGCCGTGGGGACCGGCGCCGGCGGCGTCACCTCGCCGACCGTTCCTTGACGTGGGAGCGACCCAGGTGCGCCGGGCGGCCGAGGTCTTCGGCCAGGCGCTGGCCGAG
>JBOGGF010000505.1:0-2104 GCA_050743965.1 Acidimicrobiales bacterium | reverse complement strand
CATCATGACGTCCAACCTGGGAACCGCCGATCTCCGCAAGACGTCGGTGGGCTTCGCCCAGTCATCGGGCGCGGTGACCTACGAGCGGATGAAGGCCAAGGTCAACGAGGCCCTGAAGGCCCACTTCCGGCCGGAGTTCTTGAACCGGATCGACGAGATCATCGTGTTCCACGAGCTCAGCCGGGACGAGGTCATCCAGATCGTCGACCTCATGCTCGCCCGCACGGCCCACCAGCTGTCGGGCCAGGGACTGGGGCTCGAGCTCACCCCCACCGCCCGGGCCCACCTGGCCGAGAAGGGCTACGACCCCCAGTTGGGTGCCCGGCCGCTGCGCCGAGCCATCCAGCAACTGGTCGAGGACCCGCTGTCGGAGCGCATCCTGTGGAAGGAGTTCCACGTCGGGGAGACCGTGGTGGTCGACCTCGACTCCGAGCCGGGTGACGGCGAGGACGGGCCGCACTTGACCTTCAAGGCGATCCAGGGCGTCGAGCCGCCACCGATGGAGCTCGCCGGGAGCAGCACCGGCGACTGAGCGCCACTGAGCTCCACTGAACCTGCCGGCGAGAGCCGGGTCCGGACGACCGGGTCCGGCTCTCGCCGCGCCGGTGCCTCGTCCACCGCCCCGGTCCCGGCGGTCATCGCCGACCGCCCACCGTCCCCGGGGGACGGCACACCGGACAGTGGCACACCCGGGCCGTAGGGTCCCGGGAATGGCGAGGTCCACCACCGTCCACCGCTGCACGGCGTGCGGCGCCGTGTCCCAACGATGGCTCGGCCGTTGCCCCGAGTGCGGGGCGTGGGGAGCCCTGGAGCCCGAGGAGGTTGCTCGTGACGCGCACCTCGGACCGTCCGGGCAACCGGCGGCCGCGCCGGTCCAACTGGCCGCCGTCGACCGGCATCTGGCCGAGCCGATCCCCACCGGCATCGGCGAGTTCGACCGGGTGCTGGCCGGGGGCCTCGTGCCGGGCTCGGTCACCCTCGTCTTCGGCGAGCCCGGGGTCGGGAAGTCGACCCTGCTGCTCCAGGTCCTGACTGCCGTGGCCGGTACCGGGCGCGCCGTCCTCCTGGTGTCGGCCGAGGAGTCGGCGCCCCAGGTGCGAGCCCGGGCCGAGCGCCTGGGGCCGATGCCCGACACACTGTTCGTCCTGGCTACGCCGGACCTGGCCGAGGCGGAGGCGGCGGTCCGGTCGCTGGGCCCCGCCCTCGTCGTGGTCGACTCGGTGCAGACGGTGGCCGACGGCGCCGTGGGCTCGCCCCCGGGCGCGCTCGCCCAGGTCCGGGCGTGCGTCGACGGCTTCGCCCGGGCCGCCCGGGCGAACGGCGCCGCGGTGGTCCTGGTGGGGCACGTCACCAAGGAAGGGGAGCTGGCCGGGCCTCGGGCGCTGGAGCACCTGGTCGACACGGTGGTGGCGTTCGAGGGCGACCGCCACCACTCGCTGCGCGTCCTGCGGGCGGTCAAGCACCGCTTCGGCCCGGCCGGGGAGGTCGGGCTGTTCGAGATGGGCGACCGGGGGCTCGTCGACGTGGCGGATCCCGGGCCGCTCCTGCTGGGCGACCGCCGGCCCGAGGTGCCGGGCAGCGCAGTGACGGCCCTGGTGGAGGGTCGCCGGTCGCTGGTGGTGGAGGTGCAAGCCCTGGCGTGCGCGCCGATGGGCGGACCGCCGCGCCGGACCGCCCTCGGGCTCGACGCTCGGCGGCTCGCCACCGTCGTGGCGGTGCTCGACGCCCGGGCCGGCATCGCGATGGGAGGGGTGGAGGTCTTCGCCTCGGTCGCCGGTGGGGTCAAGGCGACCGAGCCCGCCGTCGACCTTCCCCTGGCCCTGGCCGTCGCCTCGGCCGTGGCCGGGGTGCCCCTGCCCGACGACCTCCTGTCGTTCGGCGAGATCGGCCTCGCGGGCGAGGTGCGCCAGGTGGTGGCAGCGGGCCGCCGCCTGGCCGAAGCGGCTCGGCTGGGCTTCGCCCGAGCATTGGTGCCCCGCTCGGCGCCCGAGGGCCCGGCGTCGCTCGAGGTGGTACGGGTGTCCACCGTCACCGAGGCCATCCGGGCGGCCCTCCGGCCGGCGCGGGCCGTCCCCGCCCCGCGGCCGCTCCCGGTGTGCGCGGC
>JBOGGF010000504.1:0-9125 GCA_050743965.1 Acidimicrobiales bacterium | reverse complement strand
GTACAGGCGACCGCGGCCGTAGTCTGCCGCCATGGCGTGGGACTTTTCGACCGAGCCGGAGTTCGAGGCCAAGCTCGAATGGATGCGGGCGTTCGTCCGCGAGGAGATCTTCCCGCTCGAGACGCTGGACCTCGCCTACGACCAGGTGCTCGAGGTGATCCGGCCGATGCAGGAGGAGGTCAGGCGCCAGGGGCTGTGGGCGGCGCACCTTCCACCCGAGCTGGGCGGCATGGGCTTCGGTCAGGTCCGGCTCGGCCTGATGCACGAGATCCTCGGCCAGACGCCGTACGGCCCGGTGGTCTTCGGCAACAACGCGCCGGACTCGGGCAACGCCGAGCTGCTGGCCATCGGGATCGGGGAGAGCGGCCGCGAGGAGCAGCGGGCGAAGTGGCTCCAGCCGCTGCTCGACGGCAAGCTCCGCAGCGGGTTCTCGATGACCGAGCCAAACACGGCCGGGTCCGACCCGACGCTCCTGTCCACCCGGGCGGAACGGGACGGCGACGAGTACGTGGTCAACGGGCGCAAGTGGTTCACCACCAACGGGTCGGTGGCCGACTTCGTCATCGTCATGGCGGTCACCAACCCCGACGTCCACCCGTACCAGGGGTCCTCGATGATCGTCGTCCCGGCGGGGACGCCGGGGATGACGGTGGTACGCGACGTCCCGACGATGGACAACGTGGGCGCGCCGTTCGGCGCGTTCGGCAACCACGCCGAGATCGAGTACCGGGACGTCCGGGTGCCGGTGGCCAACCTGGTCGGCCGGGAGGGTGAGGGGTTCCGCCTGGCGCAGGCCCGGCTCGGACCGGGCCGCATCCACCACTGCATGCGCTGGCTCGGCCAGTCGCAGCGGGCCTTCGACATGCTGTGCGAGCGGGCGGTCTCCCGCACCGCCCATGGTTCGCTCCTGGCCGAGAAGCAGACGATCCGCAATTGGGTCGCCGAATCTGCGGCCCAGATGTCAGCGGCGCGCCTCATGACCCTCCAGGCGGCCTGGAAGATGGACCGGGAGGGGGCGGCGGCGGCCCGGGTGGAGATCGCCATGATCAAGTACTACGGGGCCGGGGTGCTCTTCGACGTGATCGACCGGGCGGTCCAGGTCCACGGGGCCCTGGGCATCTCGGCCGACCTGCCGCTCGAGGCCATGTACCGCCACGCCCGGGCCGCCCGCATCTACGACGGTCCGGACGAGGTGCACCGCCAGACGGTCGCCCGCCACGCGCTGCGGGGCTACCGGGCGACCGAGGTGCCGACCGAGCACGTCCCCACCCGCCGCGAGGCGGCACGGCGGAAATTCGCCGATGTGCTCGACGCCGTCACGGCCAACGACTGACCCACCTGGTCCTCAGCGCAAGAGGCGGGACAGGCGCCGGTCGGCGAGCGGCCGCCCGCCCGTCTGGCACCGGGGGCAGTAGGTGATCTCGTGCGACTCGAACGACACCCGCTGGAGCGGCTCACCGCACCGCGGGCACGGCTGGCCGTACCGGCCGTGCACGGAGAAACGGTCCCCGAGCCGGGCGTCGGACAGGCCGCCCTCGCGCCGTCGCTCGGACGCCAGGGCCTCGCCGAGGACGCCTTCCACCGCACCGAGCAGTGCCGCCCGCCGCCCGGCGTCGAGCCCCCGGAGCGTGGCGAAGGGTGACCGCTGGGCCCGATGGCAGATGTCGTCGGCGTAGCCCCGGCCGATCCCGGCCACGACGTGCTGGTCCCGCAGCCACGTGTGGAGCCGCCGGGGACTGTCACCTGTGCGGACCAGCTTGGCGAAGGCCGGGTCGTCGGGCTCGGGACCGAGGCCGGCCAGCGGCCCGTCGTCGCCCGGGGCGAGCACCCACCAGCCGGCCTTGCGCTGGGTGCCGTGCTCGCGCACGAGGACGCCGGTCGCCCCGGTCACGAGCCGCACCACCGAGCCCCGCGGTCGCGTCGACTTGGGTGGGCGCTCGAGGTCCACCCGGCCGGCCTGGGACAGGTGGAAGAGCAACCGCAGCCCGCCCCCGATCTCGACGACGCAGAACTTCCCCCGGCGCCCGACCCCGGCCACCTCCCGGCCGACGAGCGCCTCGGGCGGCGGCGCCACCGTCTTGAGGGCGGTGAAGCCGATGGGCTCGACCCGGGTGACGGCCGCGCCGGCCAGGGCAGCGTCGAGCCGCTCGGCCAGGGCCTGCATCTCGGGCAGCTCGGGCACCGGCCGCTCAGCTCCCGAACGGCGCCAGTGCGTCGACGTCGAGGGCCGCCTCCAGCGCCGCCGCCGCCCGCAGCACGACCACGTCGGCGTGCTGGGGACCGACCAGCTGCAGGCCGACGGGGATGCCGCCGGGGGTGAGGCCGGCGCACACCGTCGCCGCCGGCGACCGGGTCATGTTGAAGGGGTACGTGTACCGGACCCAGTTGGGCGTGGGCTCGCCGTTGACCAGGCCCGCGCCCTCCAGGGCGATCGGCGGGGCCACCCCGGCCGTCGTCGGGGTGACGAGCAGGCGGGAGTGCCGGAACAGCTCGACCAGCCGCAGGTTCATCCGGTGGCACTCGTCGAGGGCGCGCACCAGCGCCAGGCCGGAGGTGCTCCGGGCCGACTCGACGACGGCGGCCAGCACCGGGTCCATCTGGTCGTGGCCCTGCTGCCCGCCGGCCCGGGCCCCGCCGGCCCGTTCCCTGCGGTCCTCGACCGTCCGCAGGCTGCAGACGCCGACGATCGTCAGCCATTCGCTCACCGGGTCGGCGTCGAAGACGGGACCGGCGTCGACGACCTCGGACCCGAGCGACTCGAGCGCGCCCAGCGCCCGCTCGCAGACGGCCAGCACCTCGGCGTCGGGCTCGGCGTAGCCGAGCGTGGGGGACCAGGCCACCCGGGCCGGCACTTGGGGGTCGTGCAGCGCGCCGAGCCAGTTGGCCTCGGGGCGGGGGAGCGATCGCAGGTCGACGGGCTCGGGGCCGACCACGGCGTCGAGGGCGGTGACGACGTCGGCTACCCGCCGGGCGATCGGTCCCTTCGACGAGAGGTCGAGCCAGCCGGGCTCGCCCTGGGGCACCCGCCCGAGGGACGGCTTCATCCCCGACAGCCCGCAGCACGACGACGGGATCCGGATCGACCCGCCGCCGTCGGACCCGGTGGCCAGCGGCACCATGCCGGCGGCGACGGCGGCGGCCGAACCGCCCGACGAGCCGCCGGCGCTGCGCGCCAGGTCCCAGGGATTGTGGGTGGGGCCGAAGGTCGGGTTGGCCGTGTGGGCCGACCAGGCGAGCTCGGGCAGGTTGGTCTTGCCGACCACCACCGCCCCGGCCGCCCGCAGGCGGCCCACGTGGGCCGAGTCGTGCACGGCCGGCGGGTCGCCGGCGAACAGGGCCGAGCCGTGGGTCGTCCGGTAGCCGGCCGCGTCCTCGTTGTCCTTGACGGCCAGGGGCACGCCGGCCAGTCGGCCCGGGTCGCCGCCCGAGGCGACGATCTGGTCGACGGCCGCCGCCTGCTCCAAGGCCCGCTCGCCGTCGACGGCGACGAAGGCGTGCACCGAGGGGTCGAGGGTCTCGATCCGGTCGAGGGCGAGGCGGGCCAGCTCGCGGGCGGCAACCTCCCCCGAGCGCACCCGGCGGGCGAGCTCGGCCACCGGGACCTGGCGGAAGTCCATCGGCCCCGCTCGCCCCCGCTAGGCGGCCGGCGCCAGGGCCCGCACCGACCCGGTCAGGTCCTGGCGCCCCGGCACCACGGCGAGCACCGGCACGGTCACCCCGTTGGCCACGTAACGCTCGACGTGGTCCCGGCACGCGGCGGGCGGCCCGTGCACGATCACGGCGTCGACCACCTCGTCGGGGATGGCACCGAGGGCGGCCTTGCGGTCGCCGGCCGCCCAGGCGTCCCACATCGCCTGCAGCAGGGGGCCGCGCCCGAGCCACCGGTGGAGCTCGGCGTACGCCGGCACGGTCAGGTAGGCCGCCACCATCCGACGCCCGATCGCCCGGGCCACCTCGGGGTCGGGCTCGGGGACGACGAAGATGCGGGCGACGACCTCCCGCCGCGCGCCGCCTGACCCCTTGGCCACCTCCGCCGTGGCCGTCGCCACGTCGTCGGCCGAAAGCCAGTTCAAGATGGCCCCGTCGGCCTCCCGCCCGGCGAGGCGCAGCATCCCGGGGCGCAGGGCGGCCAGGTACAGCGGCGGGGGCGACGCCGGTGCACGGCTGCAGCGGAAGCCGCTGACGGCGAAGGTCCCGTACTCCTCGGTCACCTTCTCGCCGGCCAGCGCCCGCCGCAGGAACCGCAGCGTGTCGCGCACCCGGCCGTAGGGGTTGGCGTAGGCGACGGCGTTCCAGCGCTCGACGATCACGTCGGACGAGGCGCCGATCCCCAGGCAGAACCGGCCCGGGGCCGCCTCGGCCATCGCCGCCGCAGTCTGGGCCAGCAGCGCCGGACCGCGGGTGAAGACCGGGGCGATGGCCACGCCGAGCTGGAGCGCGGGCGCCCAGGCCGCCGCCAGGGCCAGCGGGGTGAAGCCGTCGGCACCGTCGACCTCGGCCGACCAGGCGTCGGTGTAGCCGAGCGACGCCAGCTCCTCGAACCAACCCCGGTGCTCGGACAGGGGCACGCCCTCGAAGGGGACGGTGATGCCGTAGCGGGTCACCCGCTCACTCTTGCAGCAGCCGCGGCCCGGCGCACGGCCCGCGGCTCGCCGGCGACCACCAGGTACTCCCGGTTGCGCACGTGGGAGACGGTGCCCACCTTGACCCCGGCGGGGTTGTGGATCCCGAGGCGCGCCCCCACGTAGCGGGCGGAGCCGAAGGCCAGCGTCACCACCTCGTCGTGGCCGGCGCACATCTCCTCCAGCTCCTCGCAACCGAGCCACGCCTCGTCGTTGTAGGAGAGGACCAGCAGGCTGCAGTCGATCGCGGCCACGGTCCGGCGCAGGGCGTCGGGCATGGTCCGCTTCGAATTGAAGACGCTCTTGGTCGAGTCGTCCCGGGCGTCGACCCGCTTGCACGCCACCCCGTAGTGGTCCGGCCGGTCCCATGCCACCAGGGTCTCCCACACGTGGTAGTTGGTGAAGTAGCGGTGCTGGTTGTACGGCGGGTCGAGGTAGGCGAGGTCGAAGGAGCCGAGCCGGGGCGCCAGCGTCAGGGCGTCGCCGTGCACCGCGCGGCCCGGGCCCGCCAGCAGCTCGGGCGGTCGCAGCTCGAGCGGCCGGTAGGAGCGCGGCGCCCACTGCTTGACGTAGGCCATCTGGACCCCGATGGTGGAGTCGACCCGGTCGGCCGCCTCGATCAGGCTGGTGAGGAGCAGCGGCTCCAGCGGGCTGCCGGCGAAGTCGTCGGCGATCGCCTGGCGCACGGCGTCGATCCGCTCGCCGTTGAACGGCTGGAAGTAGCGGGACCGGGCACAGAAGGTCTCGGTGACGTAGCCGGCCTCGCCCGGCAGCGCCTGCAGGTGGTCGAGGGCGGCCGCCAGCGCTGCCCGGTCGACGGCACCGGCGTCGGCCTCGACGTAGCACCGGGCGAACACGTCGGCGTAGCGGGCGGTGTCGACGGCGGTGACGTGGAGCCCGAGCCGCTTGAAGGCCTGGGCGACGCGGGTGGTGCCGGTGAAGAGGTCCAGCGCGTCGACGGCGCCGCTCGCCACGGCGAGCTGCTCGAGCACCGGGACGAGGCGACGCTTGGAGCCGAGGTACTTGATCACCGCTGCGTCACCCGCCCGTCACTGCGCCGAGGCTACCGTTGCCGGGGTAGTTGTAGGGTCACAACTACCGTGCCCGCGTCGACCGCTCCGGCCACCCGACCGCCGGTCCTCAGTCGGGGCCGGCGGGTCGGCATCCTGTTCCTCTGCTCGGTCGGCCTCTTGATGACGTCGCTCGACGTCACCGTCGTCAACGTGGCGTTGCCGTCGATCGGCCGCAGCTTCCACGCTCAGGTCTCCGGGCTCCAGTGGACGGTGGACGCCTACACCCTGGTGCTGGCCAGCGTGCTCATGCTGTCGGGGTCGACGGCCGACCGGGTCGGTCGCCGCCGGACGTTCACCACCGGCCTGGTGGTCTTCTCGGCCGCCTCCTTGCTGTGCAGCCTGGCAGCGAACCTGCCGATGCTGGTCGTCTTCCGGGCGGTCCAGGCCCTCGGGGGATCGATGCTCGCGCCCGTCGCCATGTCGATCCTCACCAACACGTTCACCGACCCGCGCGAGCGGGCCCAGGCCATCGGCATCTGGGGCTCGGTCAACGGGGTGAGCCTGGCCCTCGGCCCCGTGGTCGGCGGGGCCCTGGTCAGCGCGGCCGGGTGGCGGGCGGTCTTCTGGGTCAACGTGCCGGTCGGCCTGGCGGCGACCGTGCTGGCCGTCCGCTACCTGCCCGAGTCGCGGGCGGCTCGGGCGAGGCGCCCGGACCTGGTGGGGCAGGCCATGCTGGTGGTCCTCCTGGCCGCGGTCACCTACGGCATCATCGAGGCCCCGGACGCCGGGCTGTCCTCTCCACTAGTGCTCGCCATGGCGGGGATCGCCGTCGTGGCGATCGTCGCCTTCCTTCTGTACGAGCAGCGCCGCGACGAGCCGCTCTTGGACTTGCGGTTCTTCCGGTCGGTGCCGTTCACCGCCGCCACCGTCACGGCGGTGGCCGTCTTCTCGGCGATGGGCGGCTTCCTCTTCATGAACACCCTCTACCTCCAGGAGGCACGCGGCCTCTCGGCCCTCGACGCCGGCCTCGCCACCCTGCCGGTGGCCGTGGTGGCGACGGTCTTCTCCCCGCTCTCGGGCCGGCTCGTCGGGCGGCGGGGGTCCCGGGTGCCGCTCGTCGTCGCCGGCGCGGCGCTGATCGTGTCGATGCTCCTCCTTGCCCAGATGACGACGAACACGTCGTACGACTGGCTGCTGGTGGCCTACGTGGTGTTCGGGACCGCCTACGGCTTCGCCAATGCGCCGATCACCAACAACGCCGTCTCGGGCATGCCCCGGGAGCAGGCCGGGGTGGCATCGGCGATCGCGTCGATGTCCCGGCAGGTGGGATCGACGCTCGGCGTCGCCGTCGCCGGTGCCATCGTGGCCAGCACGGTGGCGGGGCACCACCTGGGTGCCCGGCTCGCGTCGGCCACCCATCCGGCCTGGTACGCGCTCGTCGGCTGCGGGGTCGTCGTCCTCGCCGTCGGCTTCGTCAGCACCTCCCGCTGGGCGCGGGCGACGGCCGAGCGCACCGCCCGCCAGCTCAACCCCGAGGCGATCAGCGGGGAGCTGATCGAGTGAGCGACGGAGCCGAGGCGGCGTTGCCGGCGGCGGCGTGGCGCGCGATGCGGGCGCTGGTGCTCGACCACGACCGGCGCCGGGAGGCCGGCCGGGCCGTCGGGCTCAGCTTCGTGCGGGTGAAGGCCCTGCTGTCGCTGGACGATGGCCCGCGCTCGATGTCGGACCTCGCCGGGGCACTGGCCGTCGACTCGCCCTACGCCACCGTGGTGGTCAAGGACCTCGTCGGTCGGGGGCTGGTGGAGCGCCGCATCCGTCCCGACGATCGGCGTGGCCGGCTGGTCGCCCTCACCCCGGCCGGGGCGCGGTCGGCATCCCGGGCGAGGGCCATCCTCGAGGCGCCGCCGCCGGCCCTGGCGGGGCTCGACCGCCGCCGGCTCGAGCAGCTCGTCGACGCCCTCTCGGCCGTCACTGGAAGATCTGGGGCACCAGGTAGAACCACTCCGGCTGCGGTGCGCCCGTCGCCCGGACGGCCTGCTGCGCCGCACGCACGAGCCGGCCAGCCTCGGTCCGGGTGAAGAACCACCCGTCGGACTGCCGTGCCTCCGGCACGTGGTCGACGAGGGACAGCGCCGCCTCCTCGAAGTAGGCCCGGACATCGGTGACGGCGCCCACCGCGTCGTCACCGGGGAACTGGGCCGCCCGCCAGTCGCCGTCGTCGGCCACCCGCGCCAGCCGTTCGAGCAGGTCCGGGACCCCCTCGGGTCCGCCGACGGTCCGGCCCACGTTGGTCCGCCCGATGCGGGTCAGGGTGCGCTCGTAGGCGGGGCGCAGCCCGAGGGCTTCGGCCACGGCCGGGAGCTGCCCGGGGGCGTCGGCCAGGGGCACGGTGCAGGCCAGCGGCTCGGCCGACGAGTCGGCGATCCGCTCGCCGAAGTCGGCGAGCACCGGTCCCTTCGGCTCGTCGAGGAGGGCGAAGGCGGCCGCCAGGACCCGGTGCTGGAATACCGGGTCGTTGGGCCTGCCCAGGGGCCGTCCCAGGGGGAATTCGCAGTACAGCGCCCGGGGCGGATGGAGCCGCTCGGTCTGGCCCCGCATGGACGACAGCCCGACCGTCGCCAGTCCCCGGGACTCGAGGACGTGCTGGAGCGTACCCACGGTACGCGAGCAGAGTGGTCAGACCGGCGTGAGGAGGACGACGTCCACCCCGTCCCGGCGCAGCAGCTCGGCCGCCGCCGGCCCGCTGTCCGTGCGCAGGGTGGTGAGCGTGTGGTCGCGCTGGGCGCCCATGAAGGCGAGGTGGTTCGTGGCCACCGACCCGATGACGCCCCGCTCGGCCAGCTCGGCGAGCCGGTCGAGCGGGTACACGACGTTCAGGTCCTCGAGCACCGCAGTGCGGTCGAAGTTCTGGCTGGTGTGGCCCAGCGTGAGGTCGCGCCGGTCCCCGGGGAGCACCACGAAACCCTGGTCGCCCGGTGCCCATCCGTGCCCGCCGTCGGCCCGCAGCCCGGCGGTGGTGACGATGGCCACCCGGCTCTCGGCCAGCGGCCCGGGATCGGTCCACGGCGTGTCGGGGAAGTCGAAGACCTCCAACTTTTCGGCCCGGGCGCGGACCACTTCGTCACCCATCTGCGACCTCGCTCCCGTTGACGATGCACGTCGAGACCAGGGGCACCGCCGCCTGGACCAGCTGCTCGGCGAAGCACCCCTGCTTGGCCAGCCGCACGATCCGCAGGATGTCGGCCTCGTCCTCGGGGGAGTCGACCACCAACCGCGTCCGGCAGCCGGTGGCGCCGGAACGTACCGTGCCCTTGAGGACCGAGCCCTCGAGGTACCAGTCGAAGTCCACGTCGCACTCGGCCCGGTCGATCGTCTTCTTCAGGATGGACGCGTACCGCGTCACCTGGGTGAGCAGTCAGAAGGCGACGGCGGCCGCCAGGTAGTGCAGCGGCTGGGGGTGCTCGTCGTTGCCGCCGATGGCCGGAGGCTC
>JBOGGF010000503.1:0-5425 GCA_050743965.1 Acidimicrobiales bacterium | reverse complement strand
CGGGCCAGGGCGGCGGGCGGTGCGCTGCCGCCGGCCGGTGCGCTGCCGCCGGACGTCGGTGTGCCGCCAGTGGTCGGCACGGCGAAGGTCGTCACGCAGGAGCCTCCTGGAGGTCGGATGCTGGGGGTGAGCCCGGCGTCATGGCAGTGGCAGCGTCGTGGACGCGGGTGCCCGGAACTTGCATGGCTGAAACGCCGGTGCCCACGAGGGCGGCCGCCGCGGTGATCCCGCTGCGCACCGCGCCCTCCATCGTGGCGGGCCAACCGGTGGCGCACCACGCCCCGGCCACGAACAGCCCGGGGACCGCCGTGGCCGCCGAGGGACGCAGGGCGGCGGTGCCCGGCGTCCCGCGGAAGGTGGCGGTGTGCTCCCGGCTGACCACGCCGTCGACCAACCGGGCGCCGCGGGCGGCGGGGAGGAGCTCGCCGAGCGCCCGGTGGAAGTCGGCGATGAGGGCCTCCGGCCGCTGCCCGACGTAGCGGTCGGCCGCCGAGAGGGAGATGGTCAGGCACTGGCCGCGGGGCGTCATGCCCGACGCCGCGGTGTGGTCGAAGACGAACTGCACCGGCGAGTCGACGGCAGCGGCGAGGGGCAGGTCGGTGACCCGCCGGTCGAGCACGAGGTGGACGTTGACGATCGGCGACGTGCCGAGCCCGTCGACGGCCGGCAGGGAGGCCTCCGGCAGCAGGGCGGCGGCGGCATCGGGCGGCAGGGCGCACACCACCTTGTCGACCGCCAGCCGCTGTTCGCCGGCGGTGACCTCGAAGCCGTCGTCGGTCGGGTCGACCGCTTCGACGGCCGTGCCGAGGGCCACCTCCACCCCGGCGGCGTCCAGGGCCCGCGCCCCGTGGTCCCCGTGCAGCTCGGTCAGGGGCACGAGCGACCAGCCGATGTCGGCGCCGTCGTTGGTGTCGAGCAGGCCGGTGCGGAAGACCCTGGCCGCCAGGGCCAGCGACGCCTCGGCGGCCGGGACGTTGACCGTCGGCAGGGTCACGAGGTCCCACAGGCGCTCGACGGCGCTCGCCCGCTGGCTGTGGCGGGCCAACCACGCGCCGAACGTCTCGTCGTCGAGGGCCGGGTCGCCCAGGTCGAGCGACCGCAGTCCCAGGACCGCCCGTCCCAGCCTCGCCCGGTCGCCCAGAGAGAGATGGCGGTAGGCGAGCAGGGAGTGGGCGAGGTGGAGCGGCGCCGGCAGCCCGTCCCGGCTGATGTGGGCCCGCCGGCCGCCGGGAGCGAGGACCGGGACGTCGAGGCGGCGCTGGATTGCGACCTGGTCGCGCGCCCCGATCCGGTCGAGGAAGCCGAGGTAGGCCGTGCAGCACCGGAGGAAGACGTGCTGGCCGTTGTCGAAGGAGACGCCACGGCGGCGGAACGACCAGGTGAGGCCGCCCAGCCGGGCCCGGCGTTCGAGCAGGACGACCTCGGCGCCGCCGTCGGCCGACGCCAGGGCCGCCGTGATCCCGGCGAGCCCGCCGCCGAGCACCGCCACCCTCACGAGGCACGCTCCGACGGGCGGGGGCCGTGACCGCCGGCCAGGGCGGCCCCGGCGACGGCGAGCTTCTCCTTCGTCGGCACCGACACCCGCTCCCGGGTCACGGCGGCCGGATCGGCGGCGATCCGCTGGAGCAGGTGGAAGTAGATGCCGGCCATGGCACCCACGCAGGCTCGGCTGCGCCAGTCGAGGAGGTCGAGCAGCGGGAGGCCGCGGCCGAACCACTCCCGAGCCCGCTGGCACTCGAAGGCCACCAGGCGGGCGACCGCCGGCGGGTCGCCGGTGAGGTCCGGGGGGCAGCCGAGGGCCCGGGCGTCGGCCGCCGGCAGGTACACGCGCCCGCGCCGGCCGTCCTCGACGACGTCGCGCAGGATGTTGGTCAGCTGGAGAGCCACGCCCAGGTCGTCGGCCATCCGGGTCGCGCCGGGCAGACCGGTGCCGCCGAAGACGGCCAGCGACAGTCGACCGATGGAGCCGGCCACGAGCCGGCAGTAGGCGACGAGGTCGTCGATCGTCTCGTAATCGGCGCCGACGACGTCCTGCTCGCAGCCGTCCACCAGCTCGCCGAAGGCCTCCATCGGGAGGTGGTAGCGCCGTTGCACGTCGGCGATGGCACGCAGCACCGGGTCGTCGGCGGCCGGGTCGAGGGCGGCCAGGCCCTTTCGCACCCCGGCCAGCCCGCCCAGCTTCTCGGCCTCGGGCTGGTCGCCGTCGCCGATGTCGTCGACCCGCCGGGCCAGGGCGTACACGGCCGAGAGCGCACGGCGCTCGGGCGGCCGGAGGAGCCGGATGCCGTAGGCGAAGTTCTTCGCCTCGCGCCCGGTGATCGCCTCGCACTCGGCGTAGGCCGTCTCGAGCGTGTCCCCGGACGTCATGCGCGCTCCGCCACGGCGACGGGCCGCGCCGCAGGCCGCGGCCGTGGCGCGGTGACCGACCTCGCCAGCACCCCCGCCAGCCGGGCGCCGAAGCGGGCGGGCCGGGGCCGGCACCGGGCGCCGAGAACGTCGTGGCCGGCGCGCTCGATGGCGTCGAGGGCGGCGTGGCCCCCGGCGGCGAAGCCGGCGACGGCGAGCCGGGGCCGGGGCGGCAGCGTGGCGGCGAGGGCGGGCCCCGAGGCGAGGAGCACCCGAGCCCGTGCCACCTCCCGGGCGACCACCCGACGCAGGCCGGGCCCGGCGTGGTCCGCCCGCAGCTCCGCCCCGGTGCAGCCTTCCGCCACCAGGTCGGCGCGGGGCAGGTAGATCCGGTCGTGGGCGGCGTCCTCGCCCACGTCCTGGAGGTGCTCGACCACCTGGAGAGCGATGCAGACGTCGTCGGACAGCGCCACCCGCTCGGGTGTCCCGGCGCCGAAGACGCCGAGCACCAGGCGCCCGACCGGCGCGGCCGACAGCATGCAGTAGCCCACGAGGTCGTCGAACGTCTCGTAGCGGTGGACGACCTGGTCCAGCCGGTTGGCCTCGATCAGGTCACGGAAGGGCTGGAGGGAGAGGTCGAGGTCCCGGAGCGTGGGCGAGAGGCGCTGCAGCACGGGATGGGTCGCGGTCCCCTCGGCCGCCCGCACCAGCTCGTCCTCGAGCCAGTCGAGCTGGGCCGACCGGTCGCCGTCGGCCTCGTCGCCGATGTCGTCGGTGAGCCGGGCGAAGCCGTAGAGGGCCATCAGGTGGGCGCGGACGTCCCGGGGCAGCAGGCGGGTCGCGACTGGGAAGTTCTCGGCCTCTGCCTGGGCGAACACCGCGCCGGCCTCAGGGATCCCAAGGCATTGGGGTGATCCTGGGGAGGGGGAGACCACCGCTTGCTCCTTCTCGCGCACGTCCGACCGGGGTACCACCATTGATATACGTGCCCATTGTGGCACACGTCAATGGGAGTAGGACCAGGTAGATCCGGGTATCGAAGGGCACTCCACGTCAACGAACGATCGTATGGGAGCCGGAACAAACGATCGTATGGCAGTCCTTTCCTGCCGGATGGCCGATCAAAACCTCGCCCACCCATCGTGGCTGTCCGGTTGCGGGACCCCCCGGCCGCGTCGCCCGGACCCCCCGGCCGCGTCGCCCCGGACCCCCCGGCCGCGGAGGGGGCACCTCGCCGGCACGAACCGGGAGCCCACACCGGACCCCCCGCTCTTGACGCCGGTTGTCACTGCGGTCACCTGGGGCTACGCCATCCCTGTTTCCGGTGGGGGGACTCCGGGGTACCGCCAACACCGGGAGGGACTGGGCGCGGGGATCCACCTGCGGAAGAAGGGGTAGGAGGCGCACGACTATGTCGCAGCACCTGATCGAAGAGAGCCGTGTCCTGCACCCGGAGCATGGCCGTCGCACCGACGCGGTGCAGTCCGGCCGACAGGACGCGGAACGGGACGGCCCGGGTGCCATGCGGCGGCCGGAGCCGAAGGAAGCCGAGCAACGGGAGGCAACGGTGCGCGACATCACGCCGCCGGGCCCCAGGCCGACGGCCGAGGCGATGGGTGACGGCGCTGCCGGTGCCGGCGACCACGGGGACGAGTCCCTGGCGGCGCTGGATGCCTTGAGTAGGGCGTTGGCACAGATCGCCGAGGACCAGCAGCTCCTCGAGGCCAAGCTCGGGGAGCTGCGCCGTCAGCGGGCCAGTGGCAAGGAGTGGCGCGAGATCCTCTCCGACGAGGAGCAGCCGGGGTCGATGCAGGTCGTGAGCCGGATGCTCGCCTGCCTGGCCAAGGCCAGCGGCACGCTGCGCAAGGAGCTGGTGGACACGCTGCGACGGGAGGGCGTGAGCATCCCGGCGATCGCCCGGATGTTCGGGGTGACCCACCAGCGAGTGTCCAACCTCCTTCGCCGCCCGTAGGACCCGCTGGCCAGGGGGCCCCTCATCGGGCATTATCTAGGGCGCGGGTGGGGGCCCGCGCGCTCGACGGCGCCCGACGGAGGGGGACGACGGTGGGGGAAGGCAACGTAGCGCAGCGGTCGTGGGATGGCGACGGCCGCCGGATGATGCTGCCGGGGGAGCCACACCTGGCCTACCAACCGGTGGTGGACCTGGCATCGGGTCGCCTGCTGGGCTTCGAGGCCCTGCTGCGCTGGGACCATCCGACCGAGGGGCTCATTCTGCCCAAGCTCCTCGTGCCGTGGGCCGAGGCGAACGGCGACATCGTCGCCTTGGGCGAGTGGGTGCTCGTCGAGGCCTGCCGACAGGCCTCGACGTGGCGCTCCAGCGTGCAGGTGGCAGTCAACTGCTCGATCGTCCAGCTGCGCCGCAAGATGGCTGCCCGCGCCGTACGGCGCGCCCTGAGCGACTCGGGGCTCGATCCCGACCGGCTCACCATCGAGGTGACCGAGCACGCGATGGCCGACGAGGAGGCGGTGGGGGAGCTGCACGCCATCGCCGAGCTCGGGGTCCAGCTGTCGGTCGACGACGTCGGGACCAGCTGGAGCTCGTTCGACGTGCTGCGCCGGCTGGCTGTCAACACCGTCAAGATCGACGAGTCCTTCGTCATGGGCCTGGAGGCCCGCGAGGGCATCAACCGCATGGTGGTCGAGACGGTGGTGCACCTCGCCCACAGCGCCGGCATGTCCACCATCGCCGAGGGCGTCGAGTCGGCCCTCCAGGCGTCGATCGTGAGGCGTTTCGACTCGGATGCCGCCCAGGGCTACCACTTCTCGCCCCCGCTGGGCGACGAAGAGGCGACGGCCCTGGCCAACGATCCCGAGCTGCGCTTCCCGCTGGAAGCGCCCGAGTCCACCGACATCCCCCGCGGGCGCCATGTGGCCGGCCGGCGGGTCGCTCCGTCGCCGGCGGGCGCCATCGGGGCCATGGACGCCGGGTCCCCCGAACCCGGGCCGTCGCCGGACCCCGCTGTTCCGGGCCCCACGCCGTCGCCGGACCCCGCTGTTCCGGGCCCCACGCCGTCGCCGGACCCCGCTGTTCCGGGCCGTCCCCGGTTGGGGCTCGTAC
>JBOGGF010000502.1:0-18296 GCA_050743965.1 Acidimicrobiales bacterium | reverse complement strand
GCCGTGCAGTAGCGCCCCGCCGCCGGTGAGGACGATCCCCTGCTCCATGATGTCCGCCGCCAGCTCCGGCGGCGTCTTGTCCAGCGTCACCTTCACGGCGTCGATGATGGCGGTGACGGGCTCGTCGATGGCCTTTCGGATCTCCTGGGTCGACACCACCACGGTCTTCGGCAATCCCGTCACGAGGTCGCGGCCGCGGATCTCGGCGTGCAGCTCCTCCTCCAGCGGGACCGCGGAGCCGAGCGCGATCTTGATCTCCTCGGCCGTGCGCTCGCCGAGCGCCAGGCTGTACTCCTTCTTGATGTAGGAGATGATCGCCTCGTCGAGCTCGTCGCCGCCGATGCGCACCGACTCGCTGGTGACGATGCCGCCGAGGGAGATCACGGCCACCTCGGTGGTGCCGCCGCCGATGTCGACGACCATGTTGCCGGTCGGCTCATGGACGGGGAGGCCGGCGCCGATGGCGGCGGCCATGGGCTCCTCGATGATGTAGGCCTTGCGGGCGCCGGCGTACTCGGCCGCCTCCATGACCGCACGCTGCTCGACGCCGGTGATCCCCGACGGCACGCAGATGACCATCCGTGGCGTGGCGAACCGGCGCTGGTGCACACGGTGGATGAAGTACCGGAGCATCTTCTCGCAGATCTCGAAGTCGGCGATGACCCCGTCCTTGAGGGGCCGGATGGCCTGGATGTTGGACGGCGTGCGCCCGATCATCCGCTTCGCCTCCGCCCCCACGGCCAATGGCCGCCCGTCCTTCACGTCCACCGCGACCACCGAGGGCTCAGTCAGCACGATGCCCCGGCCGCGCACGTACACCAGGGTGTTGGCGGTCCCCAGGTCGACCGCCATGTCACGGCCCAGAAGGTTGAGGTGGTTGTCCGACATCGAGGGCGGGCTCCTCTCGGAGGAATAGGTCGAACGGGTTCGGGCCGGGACCGGCGGGCGACGGCACCGACGGGTGGTCGCGAGCGCTGCGGGGAAAGGCTATGGGAAGGCCGGACCCCGCACAAGCGCGAGGTCGCGTGGGGCGCGCCTGGCCTGGTGCGGTGCGTTGCGGTGCGTGCGGCGAGCCCGGTGCGGCGAGCCCTCAGGCGAGGGCGGGGAAGAACAGCCCGATCTCCCGGGCCGCCGACTCGGCCGAGTCCGAGCCGTGCACCAAGTTCTCGGTGACCTCGATGGCCAGGTCCCCGCGGATCGTCCCCGGAGCTGCCTTGGTCGGGTCGGTCGCACCCATGAGGGCCCGCAGCACCGCCCACGCGTCCTCGGGGCCCTCGACCACCGCCACGAGGGCCGGGGACCGGGTGATGAACCCCACCAGGTCCTCGAAGAACGGCTTGCCCTCGTGCTCGGCGTAGTGGGCGACCGCCACGTCGCGGGGGATGGTGCGCAGCTCGGCCGCCACCAAGCGGAGCCCCTTGCGCTCGAGACGAGCGAGGATCTCCCCGGTGAGGCCCCGGGCGACGCCGTCGGGCTTGACGATGAGCAGGGTGCGGTTCACGAGCCGGGAACCCTACCAGCGCCCTGCTGGAGCACCGCCCGGGCGACCGCCACGACGTACAGCGAGCCCGTCGCCAGCAGTAGGTCGTCCTCGTCCACCAGGCCCCGGGCGACCGCCACGGCGTCCTCAACCGTGCCGGCGACCGACACCTCGGCGCCCAGGGCACGGGCCGCTTCGCCCACCACCTCGGGCGGTAGTGCCCGGGGCGACGCCGGAGCGCAGGCGACGACCGTGCCGACGCCGGCGCCGACCAGGGGGGCGAGCATGGCCGAGGGGTCCCGCCCACCCAGCATGCCCACCACCGCCACCCGGCGGCCCTTGACGGCGAAGTCGTCCTGGAGCGAGCGGGCGAGCGCCTGGGTGCCGGCCACGTTGTGGGCGCCGTCGACCAGGCAAAGGGGCCGGCGCCCAAGCACCTCCATCCGGCCAGTCACCCGGGCCGTCGCCAGGCCGTCCTCCACCACCTGGTCGTCCAGCGGGGTCCCGAAGAAGGCTTCGGCCGCCGCCACGGCGCACGCGGCGTTGTCACCTTGGTGGGCCCCGTGGAGGGGCACCAGCAGCTCGGAGTACGTGGCGCCGGGCGTCCGCAGGTCGACGAGCCGGCCGCCGATGGCCAGGCGATTGGTGGTGCAGTCGAACTCCTCGCCCCGCACCCACACTTGGGCGGCACCGGCCTCGTCGGCCATCGAGCGGACCACCGCCACGAGGGCCGGATCGGTCTCCCCGACCACGACCGTGGACGCGGCCTTCACGATGCCCGCCTTGTCGGCGGCGATGCCCTCGAGCGTCGGTCCCAGGATCTCGGTGTGGTCGAAGCTCACGTTGGTGATGACGGCCACCTGCCCGTCGACCACGTTGGTGGCGTCCCAGGTGCCGCCGACCCCGACCTCGACGACGGCGGCCTCCACCGCCTCCTGGGCGAACCACGCCAGCGCCGCCGCGGTGAGCAGCTCGAACCGGGTCGGCCGCTCGGTCAGGAGCGGCTCGAGCAGCGCCAGGGAGCCCAGCACCTCGGTCAGGTCGCCGTCGTCGATCGGCATGCCGGCACGGGCGATCCGCTCGTTGACCCGGGTCAGATTGGGGCTCGTGTAGGTGCCGACCGACAGGCCCATCGCCGTGAGCAGCATGGTCGTCATGGCCGCCGTCGAGCCCTTGCCGTTGGTGCCGGTGAGGTGGACGGAAGGGAAGGCCCGCTGGGGATCGCCGAGCAGGGTCGCCAGCTGGCGCATCCGGTCCAGGGTCGGCAGCGCCCGCCGGCTGGGCGTGTTGGCCTCGAAGTCGATGTGGGCGTCGAGCCATCCGAGGGCCTCCCCCAGGGAGGTGAACGCCATCGACGGCGGGCCGCTCAGGAGGCGGCCCGGCGGCTCCGGCTCGACTTGGCCGGCGGCTCGCCCAGTGGCACCAGGGTCGGATTGACCCGGTCGAGTACCACCGCCCGGTCGACCACGCACTTGCCGACGTCGCTCCGGCTCGGGATGTCGTACATGACGTCGAGCAGGACCTCCTCGAGGATCGCCCGCAGGCCACGCGCACCGGTGCCCCGCAGGAGGGCCTGCTCGGCGACCGCCTCGAGGGCGTCGGGGGCGAACTCGAGCTCGACGCCGTCGAGGCCGAAGGTCCGCTGGTACTGGCGGGTGAGGGCGTTCTTGGGCTCGACGAGGATGCGGATCAGGGCGTCCTTGTACAGCTGGCTCACCGCTCCCACCACGGGCAGCCGCCCGATGAACTCGGGGATGAGCCCGAACCGGATCAGGTCCTCGGGCAGCACGTGCCGGAGGATCTCGGTGTCGTCGCGCTCAGCCTGCTGGCGCACCTCGGCCCGGAAGCCGATCCCCTTGCGCCCGATCCGGTTCTCGATGAGCTTGTCGAGCCCGGCGAAGGCGCCGCCGCAGATGAACAGGACGTTGGTGGTGTCGATCTGGATGAACTCCTGGTGCGGGTGCTTGCGTCCCCCCTGCGGTGGCACCGACGCCGTGGTGCCCTCCAGGATCTTCAAGAGGGCCTGCTGGACGCCCTCGCCCGACACGTCCCGGGTGATCGACGGGTTCTCACTCTTGCGGGCGATCTTGTCGATCTCGTCGATGTAGATGATCCCGGTCTCGGCCCGCTTCACGTCGTAGTCGGCCGCCTGGATCAATTTCAGGAGGATGTTCTCGACGTCCTCGCCCACGTAGCCGGCCTCGGTGAGGGCGGTGGCGTCGGCGATGGCGAAGGGCACGTTGAGCATGCGCGCCAGCGTCTGGGCGAGGAGAGTCTTGCCGCACCCGGTCGGGCCGAGCAGGAGGATGTTGGACTTGGCCAGCTCGACGACGTCCTCGTCGGCCGCCGGTCCGGCCTGCACCCGCTTGTAGTGGTTGTAGACCGCCACCGACAGGATCTTCTTGGCATACTCCTGCCCGACGACGTAGTCGTTGAGGAACTCGAGGATCTCCCGGGGCTTCGGCAGCTCGTCGAAGCTGAGCTCGGTCGACTCGGTCAGCTCCTCGGCGATGATGTCGTTGCACAGGTCGATGCACTCGTCGCAGATGTAGACCCCTGGCCCTGCGATCAGCTTCTTGACCTGCTTCTGCGATTTGCCGCAGAAGCTGCACTTGACAAGGTCGCCCCCCTCGCCGAACTTCGCCACGACGTCCCTCTCCCTCTGCTCGTGCCTGCGGTGCCTACGCGCCTGCGTCCGCGCTGCCGGTGGCCCTACGCCGCGCCGACGGCCTCGAGCGAGGGTGCGTCGCGCGCGGTGATGACCTCGTCGATCACCCCGTAGGCGACGGCCTCGTCGGCCGTCATCACGAAGTCCCGGTCCGTGTCCTTGCCGACCTTCTCGTACGTCTGACCGGTGTCCACCGACAGCATGCGGCTGAGGAGGTCCCGCATGCGCAGGATCTCCTTCGCCTGGAGCTCGATGTCGCTCGCCTGGCCCTCCACCCCGCCGAAGGGCTGGTGCAGGAGGATGCGGGCGTGCGGCAGGGCGAACCGCTTGCTCCGGGCGCCGGCCGCCAGCAGCACGGCGGCCGCCGACGCCGCCTGGCCGAAGCAGAAGGTCGACACGTCGGCCTTGATGTACTTCATCGTGTCGTAGATGGC
The DNA here is from genome assembly GCA_050743965.1 of Acidimicrobiales bacterium. Lineage (GTDB taxonomy): Bacteria > Actinomycetota > Acidimicrobiia > Acidimicrobiales > RAAP-2 > DAHUZJ01. Next base: position 13,714 of record JBOGGF010000502.1, on the reverse strand, counting down.
GAAGAGGGCCGTGATGTCGCCGCCGGGCGAGTTGATGTACAGGTGGATGTCCTTGTCCGGCTCCTCGGACTCCAAGAAGAGGAGCTGGGCACAGACCAGGTTGGCCACGGCGTCGTCGATCGGCGTGCCGAGGAAGATGATCCGCTCCCGCAGGAGCCGGGAGTACAGGTCGTAGGCCCGCTCACCCCGGTTCGACTGCTCCACCACGGTCGGCACCAGGTAGTTGCTGGCCCGGAACCGGTCCTGTCCCATCGTGCTCATGCTCCGGCCTCCCCGGTCGTTGCGTCCCCCACCTGTTCCTGGTCGCCGGCTCCGACCGAGGCCTCGACATCGTCGTCCGACTCCAGGTCCTCACGGGAGACCGCGTTGCCGTCCTCGTCGACCATCTCGACATGGTCGAGCAGCCACGTCAGTGCCTTGGCCTTCCGTTGCTCCGAGCGTACCGCGGCCATCCGGCCGGCGCGAGCGAGCCGGTCCCGAACCTCGCCGGGCGTCAGACTCATCCGTTCGGCCATCGCCGTGATCTCCGCCGCCAGCTCGTCGTCGGAAACATCGAGTGCCTCCGACTCGGCCAGGGCCCGGAGTGCGAGGTCGGCCCGGACGGCGCGCCGGGCCTCCACCCGGACCTCCTCGACGAGCTCCTCGCCGGTGCGCCCGGTGGCCCGGAGGAAGTCCTGCATCCCGATCCGCTGCTCCTCGAGGCGATGGCCGAGGTCGTGCACCCGTTCGCGCACCTCTTCCTCCACCAGCACCTCGGGCACCGACTCGTCCTCGACCAGCTCGACCAGTGCGCCCACGGCGCGCTCGCGCAGCGCCATTTGAGCCTGGTCCCGCTTCATCTGCCCCAGCCGGCTGCGGAGGTCCTCGCGCAGTTCGTCGATCGACGAGAACTCCGAGCTCTCGGCCGCCCACTCGTCGGTGGCCGCGGGAAGCTTCTTCTCCTTCACGTCCTTCATCAGCACACGGAAGGCGATCGACCCCTGGGCGCCAGCGACCTCGGCGTCGAAGGCGAGCACGTCGCCGACCTTGGCCCCGCGCAGCTGGTCGTCGAGCTCGGGCACCGCCGTCCCCGACCCCACTTCGTAGAGGAAGTCGTCGGTGGCCACGACCTCGTCGCCCGACTTGTCCTTGCCATGGAGATCGATGGTGACGTTGTCCCCGTCGATCGCCGGCCGGTCGACGGCCACGAGCTCGGCCTCGGTCTCGCGCATCCGGTCCACCTGGGCGTCCACGTCGGCGTCGGACACGGCGGGTGAGGGGATGGTGGCCCGCAGCCCGGCGTAGCCGGGGATCGCCACCACGGGCCGAACCTCCACCACCGCGTCGAAGGCGAGCGCGCCGCCCTCCTCGCCGGCGGTGATGTCGATGTCGGGTGGGGCGATCGGATCGACCTCCGCCTCGGACAGCGCCTTGGCGTAGAAGTCGGGGATGGCGTCGCGCAGTGCCTCCGTCCGGAGGGCCACCGCTCCGCCCATGCGGGCTTCGAGCACCTGGCGCGGGACCTTGCCCGGCCGGAAGCCGGGAACCCGCACCTGACGAGAGAGCGTGCGGACGGCCTCTTCGAGGACCGCGTCCACCTCGACCTCGTCGACTTCGACGGAAAGGCGGACCTTGTTGCCCTCGACCGCTTCGGAGGTGGCTCGCATGGAGCCCACACTCTACCGGTCGCAGGGACCCCCCTCGGCATCCCGGGTCGAGGGATCCCCCCGCTGCCTGGGCACCAGGCAGTAGCGTGCGCGCCGTTGACACGGTCCGCCCGTCGACCGGCAAGCGGGTGGCGCTGCGACCGATCGCCCGACGACGCCGTCGGCACGGGCAGGACGCCCGAGCAAACCGGAGCAAAAGGAGCGGTCATGGCAGAGTACGAGGGGTACTGCGTGAAGTGCCGGGAGAAGCGGATGTTCGACGGGCAGGAGGTCGAGCTGGCCAACGGCCGGCGGGCCGCCCAGGGCGCCTGCCCCGTCTGCGGGACGAAGATGAACCGCATCCTGGGCAAGAAGGCCTGACTGGCTAGGCTGGCGCTCTCCAACCGAACGGGGGCCTGTGGCGCCGGCACCGGGGAGTGGCGCAGCCTGGTAGCGCACGTGCTTTGGGTGCACGAGGTCGGGGGTTCGAATCCCCCCTCCCCGACGACAGACGAACGCGGGTGACAGACGAACGCGGGTGACCGCGCCGACGATCGTCGCTCTCGCCGCCTTCGCCTTCGCCGCCTTCGTCGGCGACGCGCGTCGCCCCGGGGCCGCTGCGGCCTACGCCGGCTGCTCGATGGCGCCGACCGTACCGGCAACCTCGAGGGCGAAGGCGCCCTGGAGCTGGGCCGCCGGGACGGGCCGCGAGAAGAGGTAGCCCTGGGCGTAGTCGCAGCCCAGCTCGCTCAGCGCATCGAACTGCTCCTCGGTCTCGACCCCCTCGGCCACCACGTCCAGGCCGAGGGCGTGGGCGAGGTTGACGACGGCGGCCACGATCTCGACGCCCTGGTCGCCGTCGAGATCGTCGACGAAGGACTTGTCGACCTTCAAGATGTCGAGCGGGAACCGTTGGAGGTAGCTGAGCGAGGAGTAGCCGGTGCCGAAGTCGTCGATGGCGAGGTCCACGCCGATGCTCTTGAGCGCCCGGAGCACCTCGAGAGCGGAGACGGCGTCACGCATCAACGCGCTCTCGGTGATCTCCAGCGTGAGCCGCTCGGGCGGCAGCCCCGTCGAGGAGAGGATTCGCTCCACCGTCCGCACCAGTTCCGGATGGTCGATCTGGCGCGCCGAGAGGTTGACCTCCACCGTGCCCGGGCCCGGAAGGACGGGCACGTCGGCACGGCGCGGCATCCACCCGCCCGGCTGGTCGCGCGCTGGGCCCCAGGCACGCAGCTGGTTGCAGGCCTCCTCCAGCACCCAAGCGCCGATGGGGATGATCAGGCCGCTCTCCTCGGCGACGGAGATGAACCGATCCGGTGCCACCAGCCCGTGCTGAGGGTGGTTCCATCGGATGAGCGCCTCGACACCGACGGCTGACGCGCGGGCCACGTCGACCACCGGTTGGTAGTAGAGCGCCAGCTCCCGCCGGTCGAGGGCGCGATGGAGCGAGTGCTCGGTGGACAGCCGCTCGACCACCTGCTGGCGCATGGACTGGCCGAAGCGCTGGGTCGTCCCTCCCCTGCCGCCCTTGGCGGCGTACATCGCCGCGTCGGCGTCCGACAGCAGGGTGCCGGCCTTCACCTCGGGATCGGCCGTGTCCGAGATGCCCACGCTGGCGGTGAGAAAGATCTCGCGGCCGCCGACGACGATCGGTTGCTCGACGCCTTCGAGTGCACGGGTGGCGAATGCCTCGGCGTCCCCCCCGGCGGCCTCACCGGCGTCGGCCTCGCCGGCGGCGGTCTTCCCCGGCCGATCGAATAGGGCCAGGAACTGGTCGCCACCGAGCCGGGCCAGCAGCGGACGGGCCTTCCCGCCCGCCACGCGGAGCCGCGCCGCCACCGTGACGAGGACCTCGTCCCCGAGGTCGTGACCGAGCGCGTCATTGATGGTGTTGAACCGGTCGAGCCCGATCACCACGACGGCCAACGAGCCCGGACGGCGGCGGAGGGAACCGAGCGCCACCGAGAGGCGGCGGGTGAACAGCAGCCGGCTGGCGAGGCCGGTCAGCGGGTCGTGCAGTCGCTCTCGGGTAATGGCGTCGTTCACAGACACGTCCGCCCCGGCGGCGTGGAGGAAGCTGCCGGCGCGAAAGGCACCGGCCGCCCCGGTGGCGAAGACCGTGGCGGTGGTGCGCAGCGGCGTGCCGTCACGGCGCAACAGCTCGACCTCGAGGAACAGCGGATCGGTCATGCGCGGCCCACCGTCCTCAGTCGAGGACTCGGCGATCGCCCGCAGGACCTCCATGCCCTGGGCCACGATCTCCCCGTACTCGCGGGTCATGGCGTCGAAGATCGGGCGGCCGATGGCGTCCTCACGCGACCAGCCGAGCAGGGATTCGGCTCGATGGCTCCACTCGGTGACGTGGCAGGTGCCGTCGAACTCCACGAAGGCGTCCCGCGACGAATTGACGACCTGCTGGAACCGCCACGTCGCGTCGTCTACCGCCGTCACGTCACCTTCCCCCTGTCGCCCTCCGACGCGGCGCGGCACGTCGGTTGGCACCCGGACTATCCCCGGGACCCGGCACATGGCAATGGCATGCCACCGCATCCCTCCCTAGCCGAGATAGTAGTACGGGGCAGGGGGCGGACCGCAAGGGCAGGAGCAGGAAAGGCGTGCTCGCCGCATCGCGTCGGCAACAGGGCGGCCGGCTGCCCATTTTGTCGTGAGCCGGATGGCGTCAACCGGCGTGCATGCACGCGTCCCGAGCTATCGCCGGTCCGCAGCCATCGCCGCTACCCGCCTGATCGCCCCCGCTCCCCCGCCGTGGCGCCCTTGTCGGTGGCGTCCCCGCCGCCGCCGTCGGCGCCGTCGCTCGCAGCCTGTGCGCCGTCGCCCGCAGCCGCGGAGGAGCTCGCTTCGGAGACGCCCGCCCCGTCCTGGAAGCCCTCTTCGGCGTAGAGCGAGCCGGGGAACGCCTTCTCAGCGGTCTCCTGCAGCGTGTCGAAATGGCGCCGCACCACGATGATGCCGGCGACGATCACCACCACCGCCACCACCGCGAAGACGATCGTCACGACCGTCGAGACCTTGTTGAGCTGGCTGCCGGCGTAGTAGGCGGCAAAGGTGTAGACGCCGGCCCACAGGATCCCCCCGCTGGCATTGAACGTCAGGAACTTGAAGTACCGCATGCGGGTCGTGCCGGCGAGGAAGGCGGCATAGGTGCGCAGCACCGAGACGAAACGGCCGAAGAAGACGACCTTGCCCCCGTGGCGGGCGAACAGGTAGCGCGCCACCTTCACCTTGGGCTCGTCGAGCCGCACGTACCGCCCGTACCGGCGGAGCAGGCGGAACCCGCCCACGTCGCCGATCCAGTAGCCGACGGTGTCGCCGATCACGGCGGCAGCCGCGCCGACGGCGAAGATGAGCCAGACCTCGAGGTGGGCGTGGTGGGGGTTGCCGACGGCGTTCTGGACGCCGGCGTAGGTGGCCGCGGCGATCAGCGCCGTCTCGCCCGGCAGGGGGATGCCGAGGCTCTCGATGGCGACCAGCCCGAAGACGGCGGCGTAGCCGTAGGCGGCGATGAGATGGTTGATTGTCACGGGCCGGCGACCACGAGGTACCCGGCCGCCGGCGCCGGGCTACGGCCTCGCACGCCGTTCCGGGAGCTGCCGTCGGGTGCCGCTGCCATGATCTCCCGGTACCTCGTCAGCGGCATCGGCGAACATTCTCCCAGTGGCCATCGTCGCCGATCCTAAGGGAGCCTGCCACCTCCGCTGCGGCGGCTCAGGGCCGGCTCAGGGCCGGCTCAGGATGCGCGGCCCTCGCCGGGGCCGGCCATAACGTGAGGCCATGGCGGCGGACGGTCGAGCGGCGGACAGCTGGGCGGCGGGGGGCGGTCGGATAGCGGAGCGTCGGGCAGCGGGCACGTCCCGGTGAGCCGAGCCCTGGCGACGGACCTCTACGAGCTCAACATGGCGGCCAGCTACCTGCGCCGTGGAATGCGAGAGCCTGCGACCTTCAGCCTCTTCGTCCGGGACCTCCCCCCCGATCGCGGCTACCTCGTGGCGGCGGGCATCGAGGACTGCCTCGACTACCTCGAGCGGTTCCGGTTCGCCCCCGAGGACCTCGAGTGGATGGCCGCCGCCGGGTTCGGCCCGGAAGACGTGCGGGCCCTCGGCGACCTCCGCTTCACCGGGGACGTCCACGCCGTCCCTGAAGGCCGGGTCGTCCTCGCCGGTGAGCCGCTACTCGAGGTGACCGCCCCCCTACCCGAGGCCCAGATCGTCGAGACCCAGCTGCTCAACCAGGTCACGTTCCAGACGGCGCTGGCGAGCAAGGCCAGCCGCTGTGCGGTGGCGGCCGGTGGGATCGAGCTGGTCGAGTTCTCCCTGCGCCGCACGCATGGCACCGAGGCGGGGATGGCCATGTCCCGGCTCGCCGCCATCGCCGGGTTCACCGGGACCAGCAACGTCGAGGCCGCGCGGCGCTACGGACTGCGCGCCGTCGGCACCATGGCCCATTCCTACGTCGAAGCCTTCCCGACCGAGCGCCACGCCTTCCGGGCGTTCGCCACCGACCTGCCCGATCGCCCGTTGACCTTCCTCGTCGATACGTACGACCCCCTCTCGGGCGTGCAGGCGGCGATCGACGTCATCGACGAGCTCGGCCTCATCGGCAACCCGGCGGCTCCCGTGGCGGTGCGGCTCGACAGTGGCAACCTCCTCGAGCTGGCCCGCCAGACCCGGGCACTGCTCGATGCCTCCGGGCTGGCGTCGGTCGGCATCTTCGTCAGCGGCAGCCTCGACGAGCTCCGGCTCGACCGCCTCTTCCGGGATGCCGCCCCGATCGACGCCGCCGGCGTGGGCACCCGGCTCGGCGTGTCCGCCGACGCGCCCTACCTCGACTCGTCCTACAAGCTGGTGGCGGTGGGCGGACGGGCGGTCGCCAAGCTCTCGACCGGGAAGGCGCACCTCCCGGGGGCGAAGCAGGTGTGGCGGCGCCCGCCCGACCCCGACCTCATCACGATGCGGGACGAGAACGCCCCGCCCGGCGCCGAGCCGCTGCTGCTGCCGGCGATGCAGGACGGCCGGCGGACCAGGCCCCGGACGACCATCGCCGCCGCCCGCGGACGGCTGGTCGCCGATCGTGCCGCGCTGCCAACGGCGGCGCTCGGGCTACGCCGGCCGACGCCACCCTCCGTGGCGGTGTCAGCCCGGCTGCAGTCCGCCCAGGACGAGCTCGGGGCACGCGCCGGTCGCCGTGCCGCGGCGCGCGTCCCCGACCGCACCCGCCGTCACGACACGTAGCGGCGCGCCCCTGAGTCGAACTGGACCCGGTCGACCGTCCGCCGCCCTGGCCGACAACCGCGCCAGGGCGGCGGCGAGCTCATCACGGCGCTGGTGCGAGACCACAACCACTCTGACCCGGCCGTCGGTCGCCATCACCGCGACCGCCCCTCGATGGCGGACAGGTCGGTCGCCGCCACTCCCTCCTGAGCGGGCAAATGCCGGCGCCCGGGCAGCGCGGGCTCGAACGCTCGATCCACGGAGCCAGTGTGCGCCCACGGCGGGGGGGGTAGGGAGCCCTCGTGCCGGAACGCCGTACGACCGACGGCGCCCGCACCATCCGGTGAGCAAAGGAGCGCCTTACCACCGCCACCCGTTCGAGCGTCTCCTGCACGCAGCCGAGGATCTCCCTGGCGGGGCGCTGATCGAGCAGGGCGCGGAAGCGGTCGAGCGGCAGGTCGACCAGGGGTGGGCGGCGCTGACCCACAAGGTCGGCGGGCGCGCCCGCATCACCGTCGTCATCCTCCTGGCATCGGTCCTCGCCATGTCGAGCGCCGACACCGGCGCGGTATCGGCCGTGGCGCCCAAGCTCGAATCGGCCCTGCACATCGGGAACGTCGACATCGGGCTGCTCGTCACCGTCTCGGCCCTGACGGCGGCCCTGGGCATGCTCCCGGTGGGCTGGGTGGCCGACCGGTGGCCACGCACCAAGATGGTGACCGGTGCCGTCGTCCTGTGGGGCGTGGCCGAGATCGTGAGTGCCGTCTCGCCCGACTACACGTTCCTCCTCGTCGTCCGGCTGGCACTGGGGGCACTGACGGCCGTGACCGGCCCGACGCTCGCATCGCTCACCGGTGACCTCTTCCCGGCCCGGGAGCGGTCACAGATCTACGGGTACATCCTCACCGGCGAGCTGCTCGGCGCCGGCCTTGGCCTGCTCATCGCCGGCCTCTTCTCCGCGTGGTTCACATGGCGCGTCGCCTTCGCCGTCCTGGCCATCCCGAGCTTCTTCCTGGCATGGCAGTTCCACACCCGGATGCCCGAGCCGGCCCGGGGCGGCCAGAGCCGGCTGGAGCGGGGGGCGGAGCAGATCGTGGCGGCCGAGGACGTGGAGGACGGATCGGCTGAGCCGTCGGGGAACGGCAGCTCGGGACCCTCCGGCGCCTTGGAGGGTGCTGCGACGGCGGCGCCGGCGCAGCGAGACGACACTGCCGTCACCGAGGAGGTCGAGCGGCGACATATCGACCCCCGCAAGGGCGTCGTCCTCGACCGGGACCCCATGGACCTCGGATGGTGGGAGGCGTTCCGCTACGTGGTGGCCGTGCCCAGCAACGTCACGCTTATCCTGGCATCGGCCCTGGGCTACTTCTTCTTCACCGGCGTGGAGACGTTCGCCCTGATCTACATCGAGGGCCATTACGGCGTGAGCCAGACGGAGGCGACGTTCGTGACCCTGGCCGTCGGGGCGGCGGCGGTCGGCGGCGCCATCATAGGAGGCCGGTCGACGGACACCCTGCTCCACAAGGGTCACGTCGACGCCCGCCTGATCGTCCCGGCTGCGGCGTTCGTCCTCGCCGCGGCCGTCTTCATCCCTGCGGTCATCAGCGCGTCGTTGTACATCGCTGTGCCGCTGTTCCTCGTCGCCGGCTTCTGCATCGCCGCACCTAACCCGGGCCTGGACGCCGCCCGACTCGACATCATGCCGTCGCGGATGTGGGGACGGGCCGAGGCTGTCCGGAGCATGCTGCGCAGCCTGCTCCAGGCGTTCGCGCCGCTCATCTTCGGCCTGGTGTCGACGCTGTTCGGCGGTCACGGCGCCGGTTTCGCCCGCGGCGGGATCTCCACCAACGCTCAGCCCACCGGTGCGGCCGGGCTCCAACCGACGTTCATCCTCATGCTGGGCACGCTGCTCCTCGCCGCCTTCTTCGTGTGGCGGGGCCGGGCGCTCTACCTGACCGACGTAGCGGCGGCGGCGGAAACGGAGAAGCGGTTCCCGGCGGCATCCGCCAAGCGGGCTGGCGCGGCGCAGTCGGCGGCCACTGCACCCTGACCCCGGTTGCCCGACGGCCGCCTGGCACCGACGTCAAGGCCGCCAATCCCGTCGAGGCCGCCAATGCCAACGCGCCGACGGCGATGCCGCCGGCCTCGAGGTGACAACTTGCGCACCGCCAGTATCTTCTAGCCGCAATGCGGGTACCCGCTGCTGTGACGTCCCGGGGGGCGTCCCGCACACGGAGGAAAACCCCATGTGGATCGCCATTGCAGTGCCCGTCATGGTGCTGGCTCTCGCCATCGCCGTGCTGCCCGCGGTCCTCGGCTCGGTGCGGAGCCACCGCTGGCAGCACCGTCGCCTCGAGGCCGGAAAGGGCGGCCGCCGCCCGATCCGCCAGCGAACGGACTGCCCTCTCTGCGGTGTGGTGGTCGAGCAAGACCCCACCCTCAGCCCCAAGGAGGCGTAGCGCAGCCACATGTGGCGCCGGCACGGCATGCCCGTCAGCCGGCGCTGAGTGGTGATACCAGGCTGGTCACGGCAGCCGCGGCGCTCACGACGGGATCACCGGGAGCAACAGCGACGACGGGCAATCGGCGCCGGCATGCACCGTAATCTCGTTGTCGAAGACGACGGCGGGTCGATCGGCCGGGTCCTGGTGGACGAAGTGGGCACACCCGAAGTAGTCCATCGCCCGGTACTCCTCGGAGATATCGCCGCCGTAGTGGTAGTCGGTGCCTCGAACGGTCACCGCCAGCCGGTAGCCGGGGAGCACGACGATCGAGGTCGGCCATACCTCGACCTCCAGCGCCGTCGCCCGGCCCGGCTCCAGCGGAACCGCCCGATCGTGCCGGTGGTGCGGGCGGTACGGCAGGCTGCATGCGTCGTCGATCTCCCGGTGCGAGGCCCGGAGCCATCCCTGGCCGATCGGCGCGTGGGGATCGTTGGCCCCCTGGAACACGATCTCCTCGCCATCTGGGTCGAAGAGCCGGTAGATCACGAAGATGTCGGCGTCGACGGTCGACGACGAGACCCACAGGGTGGCCGAGCTGGGGCCGGTGAGCTCCACCGGCCTGTCCTCTGCCGGTAGCCAGAAGGTCAGACCCTCGCCGGTGGCCCGGAACGTCGCGCTTCCCGCCGCAGGTGCGTCCCGCCGCAGCTCCATCAAGCCGGGGTCGAGGTACCACCGGGTCCACTCGGTCCGAGCGAGCGGCCATTCCTGCTCCTGGCGCTCGACGAAGCGCCCGTCGGCATGGCGGACCTGGAGCCGCACCCTCGGTTCCTTCTCCCAGCCATTGTCCTTCTCCTTCAAGAAGTGGTCGAAGAAGCGCTTCTGCAGCAGCCTGCCGTAGTCGGTGTAGTACTCGGTGAAGTGCGTGCCGCCGTGCACCTCGAGCCATTTCTGCGAGGACGACGCTCGCCGGAACCCCTCGAAGTTGCCACGCAGGTGAAGCCCGGCGCCGCCCCAATTGCCGGCCGAGAGAATGGGCACCTCTATCTGCTCCAAGTCAGGGGTGCGCTCGCGGTGCCATGCGTCGTCGAACGGGTGGGCCGCGGCGTCGGCGGCGATGTCCCGCCGGTTCACCGCCAGGTCCTCGTCGGACATGGTCAACTGTCCGGCTACCGGCCGCCCCGTGAACGGGTTCGGCGGCACCCGGTCGCCACGACCGTGCTGGACGCTCAGCACCTGACGCGGGTACCACCGCGACACGAAGTGGCTCCGCATGCCGCCGTGGGTGAAGAGCTCGCGGTAGAAGTCCGAAGAGCCCTCCCACGGAGCCATCGCCGCCAAGTGGGGGGGTCGCAGCCCGGCCACCTGCCACTGGTTCATGGCGTAGTAGGAGATGCCGCACAGGCCGACCATCCCGCTGCACCAGGCCTGGGCGGACGCCCATTCGATGCACCGGTACATGTCTTCGGTCTCCTGCCGCGACCAGACATCGAGGACGCCGGGCGACGACCCGACCCCGCGAGAGTCGACCCGCACGCACACATAGCCGTCCGGCACCCACTTCTCCGGGTCGGGCGTCTCCCAGTTCTGGTACGCATTGGAGGAGCCGGCCAACGCCCCTGGCGCCTCGCGTGCCATATGGCCCCATTGCCGGGGAAATCCGTCCTGGAAAGCGAGCCCCTTGGCGTACGGCCCGTGCGTGAGCAGGACCGGCATCGGGTCGTGCTCCCCCACCGGGCGGAAGACGTCACAGCGGAGCACGACGCCGTCGTCCATGGGGATGCCGACGTCCCAGTCGACGTGGAGTTCGCCCCGGTCCTCCGGCTCCCCGCCGAGGTCCGTCGTGAGGGCACCCGGCTCGGTCATGCTCCTCCTCTTGCCGCCACCCTGCATGGCGACGCCGTCACGTCACAGTCCCATCGTCTTGGCGATGATGTTGCGCTGGATCTCCGACGTCCCGGCACCGATCACGCCCAACCTCGACTCCCGGAAGTGCCGCTGGATGTCGAAGTCCATGGTGTAGCCGTAGCCCCCGAAGACCTGCAGGCCCATGTCGGCGATCGCCTTGTAGGCCTCGGAGACGTAGAGCTTCAGCGTGGCGGCGTCCCTTGCGGTGGCACGCCCCCTATCGAGCCGGTAGGCGAAGCGGTAGACGAGCATCCGGGCGATGTCCGCCATGACCTGCATGTCGGCGAGCTTGTGGCTCACAGCCTGGAATTTGCCGATTGGCCGCCCGAACTGGTGGCGTTCGCCCACGTACTCCAGGGCGTCGCTCAGTGCAGCCTGCGCCGCGCCGGCACGGGCCGCCGACAGGCAGAGGCGCTCGTACTGGAGCATGTCAGTGATCACCCGCCAGCCGTCGCCGGGCCTGCCCACGGCGCTGGCGCGGGGGATATCGACGTCCTCGAAGCCGAGGAGCGTGGTGCCGAGTGGCCAGTGCCCGAGGGTCTCGATGGGCGATGCCGTGAGCCCGGGCACGTCGGTCGGGATGAGCAGCAAAGTGATCCCTCCGTGCTTATCTTCCGCCGTGCGGGTTGCGGTCAGCACGTAGTCGGACACCCGAAAGCCCGAGCAGAACACCTTCTGACCATTGACCCGGTAGCGGTCACCGTCCTCGGTGGCCCTCGTCTCGAGGGCAGCGGCGTCCGATCCTGATTCCGGCTCGGTGAGGGCGAAGCACACGGAGATCTCCCCGCTGGCGAACCGGGGCAACAGCTCGGCCTTCTGCTCCGGGCTCCCGTGGGCACTGATGGCGTGGCCGCCGTGGCTCACGTTACGGAAGACCCAGAACGCCAGGTCGAGGAACCCCCGTCCGAGCTCCTCCAACAGGATGGCCACGTCGACCGCCGTGGCGCCCGCGCCGCCGTGCTCGGCCGGGATGTTGAGCCCGAGGTAGCCCAGCCCAGCCAACGCGTCGAAGGCCTCCTTCGGGGGACGGCGTTGCGCGTCGCACTCGCGCACGTAGTCCCTCCCGAACTGCTTCTGGAAGAGATCGCGCACCGAAGCGCGGAACATCTCCTGCTCGTCGCTGAATTCCAGGTCCATTTCGCTCAGCTCCTCCCCTCCTCGTCCGTCACCTCTGCCGGGTGGTAGCCGAGCCGAGTCGACAGCTGGCGGGCTGCCCCCACCACGGCCTCGGCCACCTCGGGCACGTCGTGGGAACCGAACCGGACCTTCGGGCAACTGAACACGACCGATCCGCGACAGGACCCGTTGCCGGCGAAGTACGGGGCGGCGATGGCGGACCCTTCGGCGGTGCGTTCGCCGCGGCTGACGGCGTAGCCACGCCGGCGATCCTCCTCGACCTGGCGGCGGAGTGCATCCCTGTCGGTCAGCGTCTGCTCGGTCAGCTTGACCATCTCGACCCGTCCGAGCGCCCCGCCGAGCTCCTCGCCGGAGAGCCCCGACAGGACCGCCCGCCCGCCCGCACCGCCATTGATGGGGACCCGCTCATGGCTCTCGATGACGTAGCGGACGTGGTGGTTGCAGTCGATCTTCTCCCGGAAGACGATCACGTCACCGTCGCGGACCGTGAGGTAACAGGTCTCGTTGAACCGTCCCACCAGCTCCCGGAGGATGGGCTCGGCCGCCAGCCACAGCGTGTCTCGGCTGTGGACGGTGGCGCCGAGAGCGAACAGACGGGGCCCGGAGTGGAACCGCCCCGACATGAGGTCCTTCTCGGCGAGGCCCAGGCGTGCGAACTGGTCGAGCAGGCGCGAGACCGCGCTCTTGTCCAGGTGGTTGAGGCGCGCCGCCTCCCGGACGCCGATGCCCTCCTGACCGGCGGCGAGCGCTTCCAGCACGCAGATCACCTTCTCGGCCATGGAGCGGCCCGGCACCCGCCCCGAAGGCGCATACTCCGACGTGTCGCCCTCACCCATCGGCGTCACCAGACCGGCACCTGTCATGAAGCCTCCCGGCTCTCTGGTTCACTCAGTGAGACAACGTCCCACTCAATCTAGGAGGCAGCGGATCGGGTGTCCAGTGACGCGGCCGAGGACTTCAGCCGCACTGCACGATCGGCCAGGGCTCGGGACGTCGCTCGCTATCGGATCACCGGGCGAGGCCCCCGGCTTTACACAAGTCGAACCTTTCACTCGTGCTCCCGGGTAACCTCATCGGGGTCCCGGCGAACCACGTCAAGGTTCGCGGGGACGGCTACCGAAAAGCCCTGTCGCGAACGCACGCTGTTGGTTTGCACCGGCCCCGGCCATGACACCGAGGTACGAAGACGATATGACCGCAGAGCGAATTCCTGACTCGGACCGACGTGGCGTGCTACGGAACGGAGAGCCGAACCTTCACGATCGTCGCCGGGTCGGCCGGCTGGGTCTGGTTCATGCCGCGTCCTGCTTCTGGTGCTCCAGTCGCTCAGCGATCCACACCTTGATGATGGACTGGCGGGTCACTCCGAGGC